>JAEYOU010000555.1 GCA_023411405.1 Pseudomonadota bacterium
GGTGCACGCCGTCCAGCGCGCCCAGATCCGCCGCGGCGCGGAGGAGCGGCTCCAGCGGATGGCGGAGCTGAAGCGAGACCAGCTCGCCGCCTGGCTCGACGCGCAGCGCACCTTCGCGGCGGCGGCGACGCTCGGCACGTCGATCTCCGCCGACGTGGAGCGGACGCTGGGCCTCGGCGGCCCGGTGCCCCCCGGCGCGCTCGCGCGGTGGCAGCCGCGGCTCGAGGCGCTCGAGGTGGTCGGCCGCTTCACGGACGTCACCCTGCTCCGGCTCGACGGCGGCATGCTCCTCTCGAGCAGCGGGTACGCCGCGGCGCCCAGGGTGGAGTTCGACCTCGTCGCCGAGGCGGCCCGAACCCGCGCCCCCGTCGTCAGCTCGATCCACCGCGACGGCGAGCTCCCCGGCACGCCGCTCTGCCTCGACGTGCTGGCGCCGCTCGTGGCGCTGGATCCCTCGGGCGAGCGGGCGGTGGCGCTGCTCGTGTTCCGGGTGGATCCGCGGGCCGCCCTCTTCCCGCTGCTCCGCGACCTCCCCCTCGACGAGGAGACCGCCGAGATCGTGCTCGGGGAGCGGGTCGGGGACGAGGTCGTGATCCTGAACGAGCCGCGCTTCGGCGCGGGCCTGGCGCTCGCCGGGCGCGTCCCGATGGGCCACGCCGCGCGGCTCGTGGTGCAGGCCGCGCGGGGCGCGCGGGGGGTGCTCGAGGGCGTCGACCATCGCGGCGAGGCGGTGTTCGGCGCCGCGCAGGCGGTCCCCGGGACGAGCTGGATCCTGGTGCTGAAGGAGGACGAGCGGGAGCTCTCCCGGGCGGCCTGGTCGCGCACCCTCGGCACGAGCGGCGTCGCGGCGGCGCTCGTCCTCGCGCTCGCGCTCGTCCTCCGCTCGTGGCTGCGCCACCGGGCCACCGCGCTCGTGGCCCGCGCCAACCTCGAGTCGCGCCTCCGGCTCGAGGAGGTCCTCGCGGCGCAGCGGCAGGCCGAGGCGGCGGCGCGGGCGGAGCACGCCCGCGTCCGCGCGGTGCTCGAGAACGCCGGGTTCGGCATCAGCATCACGGACCGCGGAGGCCGGATGCTCGAGTCCAACCCCGAGTGGGCGCGGTTCCTGGGGTACGGGCTCGAGGAGCTGCAGGGGCTGACGATCCGGGAGGTCACGCACCCCGCCGATCGCGAGTCCTCGCGCCGGAACCTCGAGGGCGTCTACCAGGGGGTGATCGCGTCCTACACGCAGGAGAAGCGCTACCTCCGCAAGGACGGCGAGGCGGTCTGGGGGCTCCTCGCCGTGACGCCGATCCACCAGCCGGACGGCCGGATCGAGAGCGTCATCGGGATCGTCGCGGACATCACCGAGCGGAAGCGGATGGAGCAGGAGCTGGCCCTCTCCGCCGAGCGGCTCTCGCTCGCGGCGCAGGCGGCGGGGATCGGGATCTGGGACTGGGACGTGCAGCGGGACGTGCTCGTCTGGGACGACGCCATGTACCGGATCCACGGCCTGCGCCGGGGCGACTTCGGGGGCGCGTACGAGGCGTGGCGGCACGCGCTCGAGCCCGCGGAGCTCGCGCGGGCGCAGGAGGACCTCGCGGCGGCGCTCCGCGGGGACCGCGAGTACGCGACGGAGCTGCGCGTGCGCTGGCCGGACGGCAGCGTCCACCACCTCCAGGGGGCGGCCCGGACGGTCCGCGACCCGAGCGGCAAGCCCATCCGGATGGTCGGGGTCCACCTGGACATCACCGCCCTCAAGCGCGCGCAGCTCGAGCTGGAGCGGCTCAACGCGGCGCTCCAGGAGCGCACGCGCCAGGCGGAGGCCGCGAGCCGCGCGAAGAGCGACTTCCTCGCCAACATGAGCCACGAGATCCGCACGCCCATGAACGCGATCATGGGCCTCTCCCACCTGCTCCTCGGCTCCGAGCTCGCGCCCAAGCAGCGCGACTACCTGGCCCGCATCCAGAGCGCCTCGCGCAGCCTCCTCGCCATCATCAACGACATCCTCGACCTCTCGAAGATCGAGGCGAACAAGCTCGAGGTCGAGCGGGTCGCCTTCGAGCTCGGCGACGTCTTCCGCCACGTCGAGAGCCTCCTGGGCGAGAAGGCGCGCGAGAAGGGCCTCACCCTGCGCACCGAGCTGCCGCCGGACGTGCCGCGCCAGCTCGAGGGCGACGCGCTGCGGCTCGGGCAGGTGCTCCTCAACCTCGCGAGCAACGCGGTCAAGTTCACCGAGCGTGGGTGGGTGGCGATCTCCGCGCGCGTCGCCGACGAGGAGGCGGACTGCGTCCGACTCCGGTTCACCATTCGTGACACGGGGATCGGCATCCCCGCCGACGCGCTCGCCCGCTTGTTCCAGCCCTTCAGCCAGGCCGACGGCTCGACCACGCGGCGGTTCGGCGGCACCGGGCTGGGCCTCAGCATCTCGCGGAGGCTCGTCGAGCTGCTGGGGGGCGAGCTGTCCGTGCAGAGCACGCCCGCGGAGGGGAGCACGTTCTCCTTCGTGATCCCGCTCCGGCGGGGTCCGCAGGCGGACGCGCGCCGCGGCGGCGCGCTCGCGGCGAAGCGCGTCCTGATCGTGGACAACGACCCGGGCTTCCGCGCCGTCGCCGCCGAGATCCTCGCGGCGCTGGGCATGGTCCTGCGCACCGTGGGCTCCGGCCCGGAGGCGCTGGACGCGCTCCTCGACTCGGTGGCCCACCCGGACCAGGCGTTCGACGTCGTCCTCCTGGACTGGCGCATGCCGGGCATGGATGGGCTCGAGACCGCGCGGCGGATCCGGGCCGAGGCCCGCCTCGCCGCGCAGCCGGTGGTGATCCTCACGACCGCCTACGGCCGCGCGTACGTCGATCGCGAGGGCGACGCGCGGCTCTTCGACGGGCTGCTCCTGAAGCCGGTCGAGCCGGCGGTGTTCCGGGACGTCGTGGAGGAGGCGTTCCGCAAGCGCCAGGGGCAGTCGTACGAGCCCGGGCCCGCGGGCGCCGAGGCCCGCGTCATCCCCGGGCGGCGGCGCGGCAAGGTGCTCGTCGCCGAGGACAACGAGACGAACCGGCTCGTGCTGCACGAGCTGCTGGCGAGCGCCGGGCTCGAGGTCGAGGAGGCCCTCGACGGCCGGGAGGCGGTGGCGAAGGCGCTCGCGCCCGAGGCCGGGTTCGAGCTCGTGCTCATGGACGTGCAGATGCCGGAGATGGACGGCTACGAGGCGGCGGCGCGCATCCACGAGCGGCTCCCCGGGGTGCCGATCGTGGCGATCACCGCGCACGCGATGGAGTCCGAGCGCACCCGCAGCCTCGACGCCGGGATGCAGGACCACGTCGCCAAGCCCTTCGAGCCGGCGGACGTGTGGCGGGCGGTGGATCGCTGGCTGCCGGGCCGGGGCGCCGGGGCGGCCGACCCGGAGGGCCAGGGCGCGCGGTCCGGCGACGGGCGCTTCCTGGCGGCGCTCGCCCGCGATCTCCGGGTGTGCGCCGAGCACCTCCAGCG
>JAEYOU010000585.1 GCA_023411405.1 Pseudomonadota bacterium
GGAGTATGCCATGTCCGCCGCCCTTCCGCGGCGCCGCCGGGCGAGCGCGCCGGCGCGCCGGACGCGCCGGGTCGGGGACGAGGCAGGCCCCCGCCGGGTCCGCGGATGAGGTCTCCCCATCCGCGCGGAACGTGCTAGCGTCGAACCGGTTCGAAGAAGCGACCGAAGGAAGGAGCGTCGACCGCGCCGCGGCCCGGCTCGCAGAGCCCCGGCCACCGCGAGTCCCCCGTCATGCGACAGCCCAGGATCGTGATGATCGGCGCGGGGAGCACGGTGTTCGCCAAGAACCTGCTCGGCGATCTGCTCTCCGTCCCGGAGCTGTCGCGCTGCCGCCTGAGCCTGTTCGACATCGACCCGGAGCGGCTGCGCGACTCGGAGCAGGTGGCGCGCCGCGTCGCCGCCGCGCTTGGCGCCGCGCCGGCGATCGAGGTCACGACCGACCGCGCGCGGGCGCTCGACGGGGCGGACTACGCCTTGAACATGATCCAGGTGGGCGGGTACGAGCCCTGCACCGTCACGGACTTCGAGATCCCGCGCCGCCACGGGCTGCGCCAGACCATCGGCGACACGCTCGGCATCGGCGGCATCATGCGTGCGCTCCGGACCGTCCCGGTGCTCCTCGACATGGCGCGCGACATGGAGCGGCTCTGCCCGGGGGTGCTCCACCTCAGCTACGTGAACCCCATGGCGATGAACTGCTGGGCGCTCTCCAGCGCCACGCGGATCCGGACCGTGGGGCTGTGCCACAGCATCCCGCTCACGGCGCGGACCCTGGCCGAGGACGTGGGCGTGCCGCCGGACGAGGTCGACTACCTGGTCGGCGGCGTCAACCACCTCGCCTTCTTCCTCCGCATCGCGCACCGCGGCGAGGATCTCTACCCGCGCATCCGCCGGGTGGTCGCGGAGGGCCGGATCCCGGCCACGAACCGGGTGCGCTACGAGGTGCTCCAGCGGTTCGGGTACTTCCCGACCGAGTCGAGCGAGCACTTCAGCGAGTACGTCCCCTGGTTCATCAAGCGCGGCCGCGCGGACCTGATCGACCGCTTCCAGATCCCGCTCGACGAGTATCCCCGCCGGTGCGAGGAGCAGATCGCCGGGTGGCGAGCGCTGCGCGCGCGGCTCGCGGACCCCGCGATCCCCCTGGAGGTGGAGCGGAGCGTCGAGTACGCGGCGGAGATCATCGCCGCGGTGGAGACGGGCCGGCCGGCCCGGATCTACGGCAACGTCGTCAACGACGGGCTCATCGACGACCTGCCGCGGGACTGCGTCGTGGAGGTGCCGTGCCTCGTGGACCGCGGCGGCGTCCAGCCGGTGCGCGTCGGCCGCCTCCCGCCGCAGCTCACGGCGCTCATCCGGACCAACGTGAACGTCCAGGAGCTGACGGTCCAGGCCATCCTGCAGCGGCGCCGCGATCACGTCTACCACGCCGCCATGCTCGACCCGCACACCGCGGCCGAGCTGGACCTCGACCAGATCACCGCGCTCGTGGACGAGCTGCTCGAGGCGCACCGCGGGTGGATCCCCGGCGAGCTCCTGGCGCGCGGGGGGCGGTCGGACGAGCTCCCTTCTCGCTCCGAAGGGAGGTGTCCGTAGCCACCGCACGACTCGGGGGTCCGGCAGCTCACAGCAAGGAGGAGGAATCATGGTTCGCATCGCGAGACTCGCAGCTCTGTTGCTTCTGCCCTTCCTCGTCCCGGGCGGATCGGCCGCCGCGGCCGAGAAGCCGATCACCGTCTGGATCGATCAGCCGCGCATGCCGATGATCGACGCCTACAAGAAGGCGTTCCCGGCCAAGGCCAAGCTCATCAAGGCGGTGGTGGTGGACCGGGAGCAGTTCCCGGCCAAGGTGCTCCTCTTCAACAACACGAACCAGGGCTGGCCGGACGTGGTCTTCGCCGAGCCGCGGCTGGTCGGCCGCGTCGCGGACGCGGCGCACCGGTTCCCGCTGGACCTGAAGCCGCACGTCCCCGCGGACGTGCTGAAGGGCTTCGCCGGCATGGCCGGGTGCACGTTCGGTGACAAGGTCTACTGCCTGCGCAACGACCTGGCCCAGTTCGTCGTCTACTACAACAAGCCGCTGTTCGAGAAGTTCGGCTACGAGGTCCCCGCCACCTACGAGGAGCTCCGGGCGCTGAGCGACAAGGTCGCCAAGGAGCACCCCGGGTACCTGCTCGGCACGTGGGGAGACGGCTGGACCTTCCTGTCGTACTTCGGGGCGAGCGGGTGCCCGACGCACGAGCTGGTGAACGAGAACACGCTCCGGATCGACGTGACCGATCCGCGCTGCCTCCGGGCCGCGAAGCTGGTGGACCACATGCTGGCGAACGGGACGCTGTGGAACACCGACTTCTTCGACCCGACCTTCGTGACGAAGCAGAACGAGGGCAAGGTCCTGATGGTGCCGATGGCCTCCTGGGCGTGGGGCGTGTTCGGCGGGAAGCCGGACAGCACCTACTTCAAGACCGCGGAGCGCCAGCTCGGGGTCGCCCCGCCGCTCCGGTGGGCCGCCGACGCGCAGGCGCTGACCGCGACCCAGGGTGGCGCGGCCTGGACGGTCTCCCGCCACACCAAGAACCCCAAGCTGGCGACCCAGCTCGTCACCTGGCTGACGACGGCCCCGGAGATCTGGTCCGTGATGCCCAACTACCCGGCGTACCGGCCGATCATGCCGCTCTGGCAGAAGCAGGTGTCGAGCGATCCGCTGTTCGCCCACGATCCGTATCCGGTGATGAAGGCCGCGGCCGACCTGATCACGCCGCTCGACAAGTGGCCGCGCTTCGACCTCATCGGGCCGCTCACCCAGGTGGTCAAGGAGGCCCAGAAGAACAAGGCCACCGTCGAGTCCGCGCTGCCGAAGGTGGCCGAGCAGTTCGCGCCGCTCGCCGAGACGGCGGGGTACATGGTCGAGGTGAAGAAGTAGCGAGCTGCGGCACCGCGCGCGTCCGCCTCGGGGGGCCCGGCGTCCGGAGCCTGGACGTCCCCCTCGAGCGGACCGCGACAGAGGACTGCCCGTGACCCTCCCGAACCCCGGCGCCGCCGTCCGCCCGAGGCGCTGGCGCCGCCACCTCACCGCGTACGTGTTCGTCCTGCCGTACGTCGTGGCCCTGCTCGCCTTCGGGCTGGGGCCCGGCCTCTACGCGGTGCTCATCAGCTTCTCCCGGTTCGAGGACGGCGTGCCCCGCTACTTCGCGGCCGGGCTGCGCAACTACGGCGCGGCGTTCACGGACTTCCGGTTCGGCGCCACGCTCGGCAACATCGGGACCTTCCTGCTCGTCTCGGTGCCGCTGGGGATCGCGATGGTGGTCGTCATCGCGCTGCTGCTCCACATGCGCCCGGGCCGGACGTCCTCCCTCCTCCGGACGGTCTTCTTCATCCCGGGGGCGGTGACGGGGCCCGCCCTGGTGCTGCTGGCCATCTTCATGTTCACGCCGGACCTCAGCCCATTCGGCGGCCCCCTGCGCGCCGCCGGGTACGCGGGCTTCGACGACGTCGTCTACCCGGGGAACCTGGCCGTCCTCTTCACCGTCATGGGGTTCTTCTCCGGCGCGGGGATGTGGATCGCGATCCAGTACGGCGCGCTGGAGGGCCTCTCGTCGGAGGTGATGGAGGCCGCCACCCTCGACGGCTGCAACGCCTGGCAGAAGGCGCTCTACATCAAGCTGCCGCTCATCAAGCCGTACATCATCTACCAGTTCATCCTCGTCTTCGCCGGCAACGTGCAGCTCTTCGTGGAGCCGCAGCTCTTCACCACCACCTGGATCAACGCCAACGTGCCGCGCCAGTACGCGCCCAACCAGCTGGCGTACGCGTTCGCCTTCGAGCTCGGGAACTTCGGCGCCGCGGCGGCGCTGTCGCTGATGATGCTGGTGGTCGGCCTGGCCGCCGCCTGGGTCGTGATCAAGGTCACCGGGTTCTTCGACATCCAGAGCTGAGCCGCTCGGGGTGCAGCGATCAAGGAGGTCACCTGTGGACATGGCGTACTCACGGTCGCGGCGCGGGGCGGTCCGCCTGCTCGCGTCCGGCGACCTGGGGATCGCGGGCGCCGCCTTCCGCGCGGCCGTGCTCCTCGTCTTCGCGGCCTACTTCGCCCTGCCCATGCTCTGGCTCCTGGTGGCGCCGTCCAAGGACCCCACGCAGCTCTACCAGCTGCACCCGCTCGCCTTCGGGACGTGGGAGCGCTACGCGAAGGCCTGGCGCAACATCACGACGTACCAGGACGGCGCGATCTGGATCTGGGCCCGGAACTCGCTCCTCTACGTGGGCGCCTCGCTGGCCGCGGGGCTCGGGATCAGCCTCCCCGCGGGCTACGCCCTCGCCGTCGCGCGCTTCCCCGGGCGGAGCCTGCTGCTCTGGTCGACGCTCATCGGCATGCTCCTGCCCGCGTCCGCCCTGGTGCTTCCGCTGTTCCTGGAGCTGAACCTCTTCGGCCTCATCAACACGTCCTGGTCCGTCATCCTGCCGGCGTGCTTCTTCCCGTTCGGCGTGTACCTGGCCTACGTCTATTACGGGTCGAGCTTGCCGCGGGATCTGATCGACGCGGCGCGGATGGACGGCTGCTCGGACCTCGGCATCTTCTGGCACGTCGCGGTGCCGCTGGCGAAGCCGCTCGTCGGCCTGCTCGCCTTCATCAGCTTCACCGTCAACTGGAACAACTTCTTCCTGCCGTACGTGATGCTGAACGACGACGCCCTCTTCAACCTCCCCGTGGGCGTGCAGACGGTCATCGCCAGCACCGCGGCCATCAAGCCCGGCTTCAACCCGACGCCCGGCGCGGTGAGCTTCCAGCAGGCCGACGCGGCGCTGGCCGGGCTCATCATGATCGTCCCGGTGGTGATCGTCTTCCTGGTCTCCCAGCGCTTCGTCACCCGCGGCGCCTTCGCCGGCGCCGTGAAGGGGTGACCCCGGTCCCGCTTCCCCATCGCCCAGGAGCGTTTCGCGTGGAGGTTCGAGACACGCCGCAGGACCTCGTCTTCGTCGGACACGCCTGCCACGACGAGGTGATCGCGTACCAGGGGACGCCGCGCGTGGCGCCGGGCAGCGCCGTGCTGTGCGGCGCCCTCGCCGCCGCCCGGGTGGGCAAGGCGGTCGCCGTCGTCACCCGGGCGTCCCCGCGGGACGACGCGGCGGTGGAGGAGCTGCGCCGGAGCGGGGTCGCGCTGCACGTCGTCCCGGTCGAGCGGACCACGTACATGAGGGTCGTCCACCCGAGCGCGGACGTCGACGAGCGGGAGCTCTACCAGCTCGCCAGCGCCGGGCGGTTCACGCTCGACGACGTGCCGCCCCTCGCGGCGCGCCTGGTCCACCTGGCGGGCATCACCGACCAGGAGTTCGACCTCGCCTTCCTCCGCGGGCTCGCGGCCCGGGGGCTCCATCTCTCGGTGGATCTGCAGAGCTTCGTGCGGCAGGTGGAGCCGGGGACGGGGCGGATCGCGTTCCGGGACGTCCCCGAGAAGCAGGAGATCGTGCGCCACGTCGAGCGGGTGAAGCTCGACGTGGTCGAGGCCCGGATCCTGACCGGCACCGACGACCTGGAGGCGGCGGCGCGGATCGTGGAGGGGTGGGGCTGCCCGGAGGTGGTCGTCACCCGCGCCGACGGCGTGCTGGCGCGCGCGGGGGGCCGGACCTTCTTCGAGCGGTTCACGAACCGCAGCGCGGTGGGCCGGACCGGGCGCGGCGACACCACCTTCGCCGCCTACCTGGCCCGCCGCCTGGATCACGACGTCGCGGAGTCGCTGCGGTTCGCCGCCGCCCTGGTCTCCATCAAGATGGAGGCGCCCGGCCCGTTCCGCGGGACGCTCGACGACGTGCTCGCCCGGATGAACGAGAGGACCTGAGCTCATGCACCTGTCCAAGACCCCGATCGCCTACTTCGTGGGTGACCCCTGGACGATCGTCGAGGAGGGCTTCGATCCCGCCTACCAGCGGGTTTCCGAGTCCGTCTTCTCGCTCGGGAACGAGTTCATGGGGGTGCGCGGCTACTTCGAGGAGGGCTACTCCGGCGACCACCTGCTGGGCAGCTACTTCAACCACCTGTACGAGATGATGGACATCCGCCACGACCAGCTCTTCAAGGGGTTCGTCACCCAGGGCGCGGCCATGGTCAACGCGGTGGACTGGCTGTACACGCGCCTGCGCGTCGACGGCGAGCAGCTCGATCTGGCGCGGTCCAGGTTCTCCGGGTTCACGCGCCGGCTGGATCTGCGCCGGGGCCTCCTCACCCGCGAGCTCGTCTGGGAGACGGCGAGCGGCAAGCGCCTGAAGCTGACGTTCGTGCGGTTCACCGATCTCCGCCGCACGCGGCGCGGGTGCCAGCGCATCCTCCTCGAGCCGCTCGACTTCTCGGGCACCGTCCAGGTGTGCTGCGGCCTCGACTTCGACACGCACTACGAGATCGGCGCCGGGTGGGACCAGACCGGGTCGAGCGTGGAGCGCGCCCAGCACATCAACTTCTGGCGGTGCGAGCGCAAGGGGGCGGTGGGCGACGGGTGGGCCATCCAGGCGCACACGCTGCGCAGCGGCCACCGGCTGTTCTCCAGCTTCCGCCTCGACTCGGATCAGGCGCTCCGGCCCGCGCCCGTCGAGCGCGACAAGTTCATCGGCGTGGACCTCGAGCTCTCCGTCCGCGCGGGTGTGCCGACCCGGCTCGACCGGGTGGTCGTGAACGAGTGGCGGAAGACGGAGGACGCCGGCGGGCTCTGGGCGGAGGGCGTCGCGCTCGCGCGCGGGCACGCGGCGGCGACCTTCGACGGCGCCCTGGCCGAGCACGCCGCGGCCTGGGCGGAGGTCTGGGACGTCCTCGACGCCGAGATCGACGGCGACCCGGCGGCGCTCCAGGGGCTGCGGTTCTCCTGCTTCCAGACCTACCAGACGTACCAGGGAGAGAACGCCGACCTGAACGCGCTGTGCAAGGGGATGACGGCCGAGGTCTACTTCGGGTGGGTGTTCTGGGACAGCGAGATCTACAGCCACCGCCTGATGATGTTCGTGAACCCGGAGAAGGCGCGGAACCTGCTGCTGTACCGCCACCGCCGCCTGGCCCAGGCGCTCGAGCGCGCCCGGCAGCTCGACTGCGAGGGCGCGCGGTTCCCGTTCGCCACCATCACCGGGATGGAGGACAGCGGGACGTGGCAGCACGTGGACCTCGAGATCCACGCGGACCTCGGCATCTCCTACGCCATCTGGCACCACGACCGGATCCTCCGGGACAAGCAGTTCCTGTACCGGGAGGGCCTCGAGCTCCTGCTGCAGATCAGCCGCTTCCTGGCCAGCGCCGGCGGCTGGAGCCCGCTGCACGGGGACTTCGGGTTCTACGGCGTCATGGGGCCGGACGAGTTCCACATGATGGTGAACCACAACTGCTACACGAACGTGATGGCCAAGAAGACCTTCGAGTTCACGCTCGAGGTGCTGGCCGAGGTGCAGCGGGAGGCGCCCGCGCTGTACCGCGCCGCCGTCGAGAAGGTCGCGCTCCGGCCGGACGAGCCGGCGCGCTGGCGGGAGATGGCGGCGAAGATGCGGATCCCCAAGGACGAGCGGACCGGCGTGTACGAGCAGCACGCCGGCTACTTCGACCTGCCGCACGTCGAGCTGAAGACGTTCCCGCCCGAGCAGATCCCCCTCTACAAGCACTGGGCCTACGTGAAGATCTTCCGGCACGACATCGTCAAGCAGCCCGACGTGCTGAACCTCATGTACTTCTACGGCCGGGACTACCCGCGCCACGAGAAGCTCGCCAACTACGAGTTCTACGAGGCCCGCACCATCCACGAGTCGTCGCTCTCGCCGTCGCTGCACGCCATCCTGGCCGCCGAGCTGGGGAAGCTGGACGAGGCCTACACGTTCTTCTCGTACGGCGCGCGGATGGACCTGGACAACTACAACCGCAACACGGAGCAGGGCTGCCACGTCACGTCGGCGGCCGGGGTCTGGGCCAGCATGATCTTCGGGTTCGGTGGAATGCGCACCGACGGTGAAGTGCTGAGCTTCGCGCCGTGCCTCCCGGCCCGCTGGAGGTCCTACCGGTTCCGCGTCTGCTACCGGGGCGCCGTCCTGGAGGCGCGCGTGCGCCGGGAGCAGGTCGAGCTCCAGGTCGTCCGCGGTCCAGCGGTCGAGGTCGAGCTCTACGGCGCCCGCCGCACCGTCGGGCCGGAGGGCGTGGCGGTCGCGCTCCCGGCCCAGGCGTGAGGAGTCTCCCGCTGCGGGGAGTCGGGCAGGGGGGCGGCGCGCCTGCTACAACGCGGGGGTGCCGCTCGACGCCGCCGCCGTGAAGTCCGCCGCCCACCGGGCGGGGTTCTCGAAGTGCGGCATCGCGCGCGCCGCGCCGCTCGACCCGGGGCCGCTCGACCGGATGCTGGCCCGCGGGGCGGAGGCGGACATGACCTGGCTCCGCACGCAGCGCGCGGAGCGGCTCGACCCGGGGCGGGTGCTGCCGGGCGCGAAGAGCGTCGTCGCGCTCGCGCTCTCGTACGGCGCGGGCGCGGGCGCGCCGCCGCGGGCAGGGGAGGGCGAGGTGGCGCGGTACGCGCGCGGGCGGGACTACCACGGCGTCGTGAAGCGGAAGCTGCGCCCGTTCCTCGCGGAGCTCGCCGCGCTCGACCCCGGGGCGCGGTTCTGGGCCGGGAGCGACATCGGCCCGGTGATGGAGAAGGCGTGGGCGGAGCGCGCGGGGCTCGGCTGGGTCGGCAAGAACGGCTGCCTCATCACGCCCGAGCACGGGAGCTGGGTGGTGCTCGCGGCGGTCCTCGTCGATCGCGCGCTCGTCCCCGACGCGCCCCACCCCGAGCGGTGCGGCAGCTGCACCGCGTGTCTCGCGGCGTGCCCGACCGGCGCGATCCCCGAGCCCGGGCTGGTGGACGCGCGCCGGTGCCTCTCGTTCTGGACCATCGAGCGGCGCGGCGAGATCCCCGCCGACCTCGCCGGGCGGCTGGGCCGATGGGCGTTCGGCTGCGACGACTGCCAGACGTGCTGCCCCTGGAACCACGGCCTCGAGGCCTCCGCCGACCGCGAGCTCGTCCCGCTCCCCGGCCAGTCCGGCCTCGATCTGCTGCCGCTCGTCACCATGACCGAGGCCGAGTACCGGCGCCGGTATCACGGGACCGCCCTCGCGCGCGCGCGCCACGACGGCCTCGTGCGGAACGGGATCCTGCAGGCCGGGCTCCAGCGGGACCGGCGCTGCCTCGAGGCGGTGCGCGCGCACCTCGAGAGCCCGCACGCGGGCATCCGCGCGGCGGCGGCGTGGGCGGTCGCGCAGCTGGAGGAGACGAGGCCATGAGGGTCTGTCGGTTCCGGCGCCACGGCGCCGAGCGGTACGGGACGATCGAGGGGGACGCCGTGCGGCCGCTCGGGGCGGCGCCCTGGGCGGGCGGGCTCCCCGACGGCGCGCCGGTGCCGCTCGCCGAGGTGCAGCTCCTCGCGCCGGTCGAGCCGTCCAAGATCGTCTGCGTGGGGAAGAACTACGAGGCGCACGCGAGGGAGCTCGGGAGCGAGGTGCCGCCCACCCCGCTCCTGTTCCTCAAGCCGCCGACGGCGATCGTCGGGCCGCTCGAGCCGATCCGCTGCCCGACCGCGTCGAAGGAGGTGCACCACGAGGCGGAGCTGGCGGTCGTCATCGGGCGCGCGCTCACCGCGGTCACCGCCGCCGAGGCGCGGCGCGGGATCTTCGGCTTCACCTGCGTGAACGACGTCACGGCGCGTGACATCCAGCGCGAGGAGAAGCACTTCACGCGCTCGAAGAGCTTCGACACCTTCTGCCCGGTGGGCCCGGTGGTCGAGACCGCCCTCGACCCGCTCGACGTCTCGGTGGTGTGCCGCGTGAACGGCGCCGAGCGCCAGCGCGGCTCGACGCGCGACATGGTGGTGGACCCGTACGCGCTCGTCGCGTTCGTCTCGAGCGTGATGACGCTCCTGCCCGGGGATCTCGTCTCGACCGGCACGCCCGAGGGCGTGGGCGTGCTGCGGCCCGGCGACGTGGTGGAGGTCGAGGTGAGCGGGATCGGGGTGCTGCGGAATCCGGTGGCGGAGCGCTCACCTGGGTGAGGGTCGCGCGCGGGGCTTCCGTGTTAACAGTGAAGCACGGTCGGTCGCTGTGACGGCCCAGGAGCGCTGGCATTGATCGCGAGCAGTTGGGGCGATCCCGTCGTCGGGATCGACATGCACTGGGAGATGGTGCCCACGCCCGCGCCGGTGCCCATGCCGTTTCCGCATCCGTTCGTCGGCATCGTGCTCGATCTCGAGGGGCTCATCGGCGGCGTGGTGATGGGCGCCGCCATGTCGGCGGTGTTCGGTGCCCCCTTCGCGGGGCCGGTGCTCCACTGGTCCGTGCCCGCGACCAACACCGGGACCAGCGCCCGCCACGTCCCTGGCCACTTCATCATCCCGCCAGGGACCATCTGGGCACCCGTCCCGCGGACCCCCAAGCCCGCCATCCACCCAGGCGAGGTCCCGAGACCCGCGCCGCCGGTGATGCCCGAGAACGACGCGATCAGCATCCTCGGCTCGCTGACGGTCCACGTCGGCGGCACGAACGGCGTACGTCTGGGCGACATCTTCCTGAGTTGCAGCGAGCCGGTTCGCTTGCCGAGCTCCGTGGTCCTCGCCATCCCGAAGGGCCCACCCATCCTCATCGGCGGACCACCCGGGCTGGACCTGATGGCGGCCATCACCGCCTCGCTCCGGACGCGGTTCGTGAGTGACTCGCTGCACGCGCTCGTGAGCCGGCTCAAGCCCAGCCGGTTCCGGAACCTCCTCCACAAGGGAGTCTGCTTCTTCACCGGTCATCCCGTCGACGTCGCGAGCGGCAAGGTCGTGACCTCTGCCGTGGAGATCGAGCTCCCCGGGCCCCTCCCCCTGAGGATCGAGCGCAGCTACTCCTCCGCGTTCGCCGACCGCGACGGTCCGCTCGGGCACGGGTGGAGCCTCTCGCTCGACCAGGCCGTCTGGACGGAGCGCGGCAAGGTGGTGCTGCTCTCCGACGATGGTCGCGAGATCGAGTTCGACACCTTCGACCTCCCGAATCACCAGATGCGGCCGGGGGACGAGGTCCGGAACCCGATCGATCGGCTGACGCTCCGGCGGTTGCCGGAAGACTGCTGGCAGGTCACCGACGCCGACGGCGAGACGCGCCAGTTCACCCCGGTGCCGGGGCGGACCGATGCTCGAGCGATGATCCGGCGGTGGTCCTCTCCGTGCGGCGCCCACGTCATCGCGTACGAGTACGACTCGCGCGGGATGCTGGAGCGCGTGCGGGACGCCTGCGGGCGGGTCGTGGGGGTCCAGCGGGACGAGCGAGGGCGCGTCTCCGCGCTCGAACTCCCCGCGCCCGAGGGGCAGGGCTCCTACGTGCACCGGCGCTACGCTTACGACGCGCGGGGCGACCTGACGCAGGTGACCGACGCGCTCGGGCACGCCTGGCGGTTCGCGTACGCCACGCACCTTCTCGTGCGCGAGACCGACCGTACCGGACTCTCGTTCTGCTTCGAGTACGACGGGAACGGCCAGGAGGCCTGGTGCACGCGGACCTGGGGCGACGGCGGCATCTACGATCACCGTCTCGCCTACGACAAGATCAAGAAGGTCACCGCCGTCACGGACTCGCTCGGCCGGACGACCCGGTACCGGATGAACCTCGCGGGGCTGGTCGTGCAGATCGTCGATCCGCTCGGCGCGGAGACCTCCTACGAGTACGACGCCCGGACCCTCCGCCGCACGAAGCAGGTCGATCCGCGCGGCGCGATCACGCGGTGGCGCATCGACGGCCACGGGAACGTCACCGAGGTGGTCGGACCGGGCGGGGATCGCGTCGTCCTGGAGCGCGACGACGCCGGGCTGCTGCGCCGCGCGCTCGACGCGACCGGCGGCGAGTGGTCGTGGGAGTACGACGCGCGGCGCCGCGTCCGCTCCGAGGTGGCGCCGGACGGGCGCCAGACTCGGCTGGAGTACGACGGCGGGCTGATCGCCAGGGTCCTCCGGCCCGGCGGCTGGGACTCGAGCTTCGAGTACGACCGGTGGAAGAGCTGCACCCGCGTCCGCTCCGGCACGGGCGAGCAGCGTACCCGGCGCGATCTGCTGGGGAGGGAGCTCGAGTTCACCGACGCGCGCGGCGGGATCGTGCAGCTCCGGCGCGACCTCGAAGGGCGTGTGCTGGCGGTGAGGGCTCCCACCGGCTTGATCCAGGAGCTGCGCTGGGACGCCGAGGGGAACCTGCTCGAGGCGCGCGACGCGACCCGTCACGTACGCCTCCGGTACGGGCACTTCCATCGCGTGATCGAGCGCGAGGAGGGCGGCGCGTCGCTCCGGTTCGAGTACGACAGCGAAGACCGCCTGGTGGGCGTCGTCAACGCGGCAGGGGAGCGCTACGCGCTCGAGCGCGACGCGAATGGCCGCGTGGTGGCGGAGACCGGGTTCGACGGCCGGACGCGGCGCTACCACCGGGATCGCGCCGGTCGCGCGGAGCAGGTCGAGCTCCCGAGCGGGCGCAAGCGCCTCCTGCGCTACGACGAGGCGGGGCGCCTGGCGGAGGTGGTGAACGCGGACGGCGCCAGGACGGTGCTGACGTACGGTCCGGGCGGCGTCGTGCGCGCCGCCCGCAACGAGAGCGCGGAGGTCGTGTTCGAGCGTGACACCGCCGGGCGCGTGGTCCGCGAAGCGCAACGCGCTGCGGGGGCGGAGCACTGGGTCCGGTCGTTCTACGGCGCGAGCGGCTTCCGCGACGCCCTCGCGAGCTCGCTCGGCAGCTCGGTGAGCCGGGAGCGGGATCCGTCCGGGGCCGTCACGCAGGTGGTCCTGGGCAAGGGGGACGACGTCCATGGCCCGGATCGCCGCCGCGCGGTCCAGTTCGGGCGCGGAGCGCTCGGCGAAGAGGTCGCGCGCCTCCTACCTCCCGGGATCCGCGTCGAGTGGGAGCGCGACGCGGCGGGACGTCCCATCGGCCGCCGGACGATCCGCGCGGCGGCGCAGGCAGACACGGCCGGGGCGCCCGTCCGGGTGGGCAGCGGCGCGCCGGTGGAGCAGGTGCTCCGCTACGAATGGAGGGGCGCCGATCAGCTCGCGGCCATCTGGGACTCCACGAACGGAGAGGTCCGGTATGCCCACGACGAACGCGGTCGCCTCGTCGGAGCCGCCGGCGCCGACGGCGCCACCACCACCCGCGCGTGGGACGGCGCGGGCAACGTCTACCGCCGCGCCGATCGGACGGATCGGAGCTACGCGCCGGGAGGGCGCCTCGAGGCTGCGGACGGGGTCGTGTACCGACATGACGAGGATGGGAACCGGATCGAGGCGCGCTTCCCGGACGGCGCCACGTGGCGCTACCGCTGGAACGACGACGGCCTCCTCCGCGAGGTCGAGCGTCCCGACGGCCTGAGCGTCCGCTTCGAGTACGATCCCTTCGCGCGGCGGACCCGCAAGGCCGTCGTGCGCGTCGAGGGCGACGGGCGCGAGACCGTGCTCGAGGAGACGCGGTTCGTCTGGGACGGGCCAGCGCTCCTCCATGAGCTCCGGAGCGGCGCGGAGCCCGTCACCTGGTACTGGGACGACGACGCGTTCACGCTCGTCGGCAAGGAGGAGGGGGGGCGCTGGTGGTACGCGGCCACCGACCACCTCGGCACGCCCACGGAGCTGTTCGACGACGCCGGCGGCGTGGTGTGGAGCGACCGGCTCGACCTCTTCGGCGGGAGCTCCTCGGACACCGCGGACTGCCCGTGGCGCTGGCCGGGGCAGTACGCGGACGCGGAGACCGGGCTCTGCTACAACCGGTTCCGCTACTACGACCCGGGCGCCGGGCGGTACATCAGCCCGGATCCTGCGCGGCTCGCGGGCGGCTTCGAGCCCTACTCCTACGCGGCCGATCCCCTGCTCTGGGCCGATCCGTTCGGCCTCATCATCGTCTTCCGCAACCTGCGGCCCGACGAGAACCCGGCCAGCGGCCTCGTCGCCCGCCGGCCGGGCCGCAACATGACGCCGGCGGGCCACGTACGGAACGGGAGCAAGCCGAACTTCCGGGGCTCGCAGTTCATCTCGACGACCACGGATCCGGCGGTCGCGCTCCGGTATCGCGAGCCCGGGCAACGCACCGTGATGATCGACACGGATCTCCTCGAGGCCGACGCCGTTGGCAACAGGGGGGTGGTCGATCTCTCGACCCCCGAGCTGGCGAGCGAGGCCGGGCTGCGGGGACCGGCGCAGCACTACGCGGCGAACTCGAGCGAGGTGCTGCTCGAGGGGCGCGTGCCGCCGTCGGCGATGGCGGAGGTCTCCGAGGACGACCTCAGGAACTCGTGCGCGTGAGAGCGGGGAGGAGGGAGCCGTGACGGAGAGCGAGGCGCTGGCGGTGGTGCAGGAGGAGCTGCTCGGGACCGCGAGCTTGCCGGTCCGGATCCGGAGCGGCGAGGGGCTCGACGAGGACGGGCTGGAGCGGTTGCGGGGCGCGCTCGCGTTCCTGATCGAAGGCTGGCGGCTCCGCTCCGCGGTGCCGAAGTCGATCGCGGCGGCCATGGTCGATCTCGCGACGTCGATGGGCCCCGGGCGGCACCCGTACCGTCCGGAGCAGCTCGACGCCATCGAGGACGCCACGGAGGAGCTGGTGGAGCTCGCGTATGCCCTCTTCTCCGTGCCCGTGGACATGGCGGAGGCCGCGGATCCGGGGAAGCGCGACGTCCTCGCGCGGAGCCTCTTCCGCTTCGTTCCCAAGCGCGATCTGGCGAAGCTCCCGCCGGACGCGATCGTCCACGACGTCTCGTCCCGGGCGAAGCCACCCTTCGTGAAGCTGTCCCCGTTCTACCCTCACGGCGGCATCCCGGTCCCCGGGCAGGAGGGGGCGACGGCCGACAGCGTCGAAGGGATCTGGCAGGGGCTCAAGATCCTCGACGGCGCGATCGACCCCTCGTTCTTCACGGGCAAGGGTCGCAAGCGGCGCGGGCGGCCCAGCGGTCACCGCTTCGGCGATCGTGTGCTCGGGTACGTCGAGGCGCGCAAGCTCGTCTACATCCCATCCTACGAGCATCTCTGGCGGGAGTGCGTCGGTCAGGATCTCCGGCGAGTGCTGTTCGAGCCCGCGGCGGCTGGGATCGTGCAGTACTTCCACGACTTCGAGGACAACGGCGATCCGGACGACCCCTCCTCCCCGCTCGCGCACTCGAGTCTGCTCGTCCGCCTCGCAGCGGAGGAGCTTGCCCGGACGATGCAGCCGCGCCGGCCTCGTCGCTGAGGGGGCCCCGGGCTGCGAGGGATCGCACCCAGAGACGGCGGTGGGACGCCGGCCGGAGCCGGCGTCCCACCTGGAGCGCGGTCTCGACGTTCGGTCGAGCGCGGGCGCTACCTCAGAACTGGCTGATGAAGTTCCACGCCTCCGGCGGGACCCAGCTCGAGGACTGACCGCGATCGACCTCGGTCGGGTTGTGATCGCCGGTGTGCGCGCACCACCGGACGGGGTGACCGGCGGAGCAGCCCTGGTACGAGGTGCAGATATGGGTCCCGCTGCCCGCCGCGGGCTCGGGCGGATTCTGCGGCGTGCAGCCGTTGTTCCTCACGAAGCGGTCGCGGAGCGTCCGCCCCTGCGAGATGTTGAGGACGCTGTCGGCCATCCCGTGCACCGCGAAGTACGCGATGGGCGACGTACCGCCGACGCACCCGCTGAGCTGCGCTCCGGCGTAGAGGGCGACGCCGCGGAACACGTTCGCCCGCTGGCAGGCGAGGGCGTAGGACATGCCCGCGCCGTAGCTGAACCCGGTCGCGAAGATCCGGTTCTGGTCGATGCAGAGCTCGCTCTGGAGCTGGTTGAGCATGGCGTCGGTGAAGGCGACGTCCTGGCCGTTGGAGTTGGCCCAGCCGGCGTTCAGCCCCTGCGGCGCCACGAAGATGGTGCTGTTGTTGGAGAGCGGCAGCAGCCCGTAGTAGTTCCCGCTCACCACGTTCTGCGCGCTGCCGTTCAGCCAGTGGTACGCCATGACCAGCCGGTACGGCCGCGTGTTGCTGTAGTTGTCGGGCGCGCGCAGCACGTAGGTGCGGGTGCCGTTGCTCTGGATGCTGATCGTCCCGTTCTGCAGCGTGCGGGTCTTGCCGCAGCCGGCGCTCGGCCGGGTGTCCCCGCCGCCCGTGAAGGAGGCGGAGACCGTCCGGGCCGCCGTCATCGAGACGACGCACGTCGCCGCGGTGCCGGTGCAGCCGTTGCTCCAGCCGCCGAAGGTGCTCCCGCTCGCGGCGGCGGCCGAGAGCGTGACGGTGGTGCCGCTGGCGAAGCTCGCGGCGCAGGTCGAGCCGCAGTTGACGCCGGAGGGGCTCGAGGTCACCGTGCCGACGCCGGTGCCGGCCTTCGCGACGGTGAGGGCGTAGGTCGTCACCTGGGTGGTGAAGGTGGCGGTCACCGCCTGCGCGGTGGTCATCGAGACGGTGCAGGTGGACGTGCCGCTGCAGCCCGCGCCGCTCCAGCCGGCGAAGGTGGAGCCGCTCGCCGCCGCCGCGCTCAGGGTCACGGCCGCGCCGCTCGCGAAGCTGGCGCTGCAGGTCGAGCCGCAGCTGACGCCGGCCGGCGCGGAGGTGACCGTGCCGGTGCCGTTGCCCGCCCGGGTCACGGTCAGCGGGAAGGTGGTGACGCTGCCGCCGGCGACGGAGATGCCGCAGACCTTCGGGTTGTCGGGGCCGCCGCCCTTGGTGAAGGCGATCACGACCTGGCCGGTCGAGCTGGCGGTGGTGTTGAAGGTCCGGGCGATCGCCTTGGTGGCGCCGCCCGCGGCCGCGAAGATGTCGAAGGCGGTCAGCACGGTGGCGCCGTTGATGGCCACGTTGAACGTCCGCTGCCCGGCCGCCGTCCAGTAGCTCTCCTGGAAGTACAGCGTCACCGTCTGCGCGCTGCCCGGCGTGCGGTTCGGGATGGTGTAGGTGAACTCACCGTACCGCTCGGTCTGGAACACCGCCTGCGGCGGGACCGTGCCGGTGACCTGCGCCGTGTCGATGGCGCTGGTGGTCGAGTAAGTGCTGCCGCCGGTGAAGTACTGATCGGCGACGAAGCTCCCGGCGACCGCGCCGCCGGCGTTGACGGAGAGGGCGGTGCCCGGATCCACGTCCTGGGTGAAGGTGGCGGTCACCGTACACGAGGCGTTCATCGTGAGGGCGCCCGAGGCGAAGCCGGGGCAGGTGCTGCTCCAGCCGGCGAAGATGGAGCCGCTCCCCGCCGCGACGGTCAGGCTCACGCTCGTACCCGGCGCGTACGTCGCGCTGCAGGTCGCGCCGCAGTCGATGCCGGGCGACGCCCTCACGGTGCCGGTGCCCGTACCCGCCTTGAGGACGGTGAGGGTGTACCCGGGGTTCCCCGGGCCGAAGGTGGCCGCCACCGCCTGCGCCGCGGACATGGTGACCGCGCAGGTCCCCGTGCCGGTGCAGGCGCCGCTCCAGCCGTCGAAGCTGGCGCCGCTCGCGGGGGTCGCCGTCAGGGTCACCACCGCGCCGGTGCTGAACGCGGCGCTGCAGGCGCTCCCGCAGTCGATGCCGGCGGGCGCGGACGTGACCGTGCCCGAGCCGACCTTGCTCACGGTCAGGGTCTGGGTCGAGGGCCCGGTCCCGCCGCCGACGACGGTGAGCGTCGAGAGCGCCGGCGTGCCGGAGCCGGTCCCGCAGAACCCGAGCGTCACCGTCGCGCGGGGCGCGATGTTCGTGTTGTAGTCGAGGGGCCGGATTGTGAGCTGGCCGCCGCTGGCGCTGGAGGTGCCGCCCCAGAGGTTGTTGAGCGTCGTTCCGTTGAGCGCCACCACCAGCGTCCAGCTCGTGACGGGAGCGGTGCTGCCGTTGGCGAGCGCGATGTTCGCGCAGTAGCCGGCGCCCCACGAGTCGACGGTGATCGTGGCGTCGACGCCGTTGGCCGCGAGGTTCGCGGGCGCGGAGCCGGAGACCGCGCCTTCCGGCTGGCCGCAGGCGGTCAGCGCCGCCCCGAGCAGCAGGACGCGGAGCGTGGCTGAGTGGTGCAGGGTCATGGTCTCTCCTCGGCGGACACGAGGGCCGCCTTCGGGGTGGAGCGCGGGGGAGCACGCGGCAGCACGGGCCGCCGACGCGGGCTGTTGGCGCTCACATCCGGTGAATCCTGTGCTCATGCCACCTTCGAGCAGTGGGGTCAACGGCCCATTTCACAGCGCGTGCGAACTCGCCGGTCGCTGAGGGGAATCCGGCCGAACGCGCTCCAGACGGACGTGCCGGGCGCCCCGCGCCGCGCTATCACCACGCCGTGCTCACCCCCGCCCAGCGAGAGGCAGCCCGCGCCCAGGCCGCCGTCGGGCCGGTCCTCGCGCCCGCGTTCCTCCGCTTCTCCGGGAAGGACGCGCGATCGTACCTGCACCGGATGTCCACCCAGGATCTCGCGCGGCTCGCCCCGGGGTCCTCGGCGTACACGGCGTTCCTGAACGCGAAGGGGCACCTCCTGTGCGAGGGCCACGTGCTCGCGCGCGAGGACGACCTGCTCCTCGCGGTCGATCCGGCGGCGGCGATGGACGCGCGCGCGCACCTCGAGCGGTTCGTCATCATGGACGACGTGGCGATCGAGGCCGTGCCCGACCTCCGCGCGCTCCCGGTGCTCGGGCCCGAGGGGCCGCGCCGGGTCGCAGGCCGCGCGGCGGGCGCGCTGCACGTCCTGAACGAGCGCCGCGGCGCGCCGGCCCTGGACCTCTGGCTGCCCGCCGCGGAGGCGGAGGCGCTGCGCGCGGCGCTGGTCGCCGATGGGCTCCCGGCGCTCGGCCCGGAGGAGCTGGAGGGCCTGCGCATCCTGGGGGGCGTCGCCCGCTTCGGCGCGGAGGTGGGGGGCGAGGCGGGGCGGCTGCCCATGGAGGCGGGGCTCACGCGCGCCGCCATCTCGTTCACCAAGGGGTGCTACCTCGGCCAGGAGATCGTCGTCCGCGCGACCGTCCGGGGCCAGCTCCAGCGCGGCCTCGTCCAGCTCGCGCTCCCGCCGGGTGCCGGGCCGGGCACGCCGCTCCTCGCGGACGGCGCCGAGGTCGGCAAGGTGAGCAGCGCCGCCGAGACCCCCGAGGGCCGGATCGGCCTCGGGTACCTGCGCCGGGCGCACTGGCGCGAGGGCGAGCGGCTCGCGGCGGCCGAGGGGGAGGCGGTGGTGCGGCGCGTGCTCGTGGAGGATGGGGCGGGGTAGCGAGAACCTCCACGGCTCCGCTCGACGCCTCCCCGCGCCCGCTCGTCGGCCGGACCTTGCCGCTCGTCGAATCTCGGGCTCCTCCCGCGTGGAGTGACCACCGTGAACGCGTAGGAACCGTCCCGCTCGCGCGGGTCAGTCGCTGCGCGTCAGGCGCACGGCGCGGTGGGGCGATCGCTGAAACGGTCGAGGTGGCGAGCCCGTCACCTCTCCGACCGGGCGTGATGCCGCCCGCCCTGGAACACGGGCCGGGGCGGGCGGCTCCGCCGAGTGCGGATCAGGACGCCTTCCTGAGCGGGCACTGCTGGATCGCCGACGTCGGATCGACGGCGTCCTTGCCCTCGACGACGGAGGTCACGATCCCATCCTGGCCGATCACCACGTTGGCGCGCTTGGCGACGCCCACGAGGGGCACCGTCCCGGAGTACTGCTCGGAGACCTTCCCGCCCTCGTCGGAGAGCAGGGTGTACGGGAGCTGGTAGTCGGTCTTGAACTTGCGCTGGGTCTCCACGCTGTCCACCGAGATCCCCACCACCTGCGCACCCTTCTCGGTCACCTCCGAGAACCGGTCCCGGAAGTTCGAGTTCTGCTGGTTGCACCCGGGGGTGAACGCCTTCGGGTAGAAGGCGAGGATGACGGGTCCCTTCTCGAGCAGCCTGGCGAGGGTGACGGGCTTCCCGTCGGTGTCGGGGAGCGTGAAGTCGGGGGCGCGGTCGCCGGCCTTGAGGGGGGCGGCGCCGAGCAGGGCGGCGAGGATGGGCATGGTGAGCATCTCCGGCTCCGGATGTGGTTCACGCCCTCATAACGAGCGCCCCCTGCCTCGGCAACGCGGTAGCATGAACTCTCAGTCGAACGGCCGCGACGGAGGGGGAACGGATGCTCACGACGCGCGAGGCGAGGCTCGTGGCCGCGGAGTGGGTCCGCGCGGAGGCGGCGTCAATCCCCGAGCTCGTCGGGGCGCTGCTGGCGGGCTCGGCCCGCGCGCGCGTCCCGGACGACCCGCACCCGGAGACCTCGGACCTCGACGTCTGGATCGTCGTCGACGCGGCGGTGCCCGACACCGTGGCCGAGCCGGAGAGCCGCTTCGCCGTCCGGAAGCTCGCGTATCGCGGCGTCGTCGTCGAGCGCGCGTTCTTCCCCTGGGAGCGCCTCGCGAGCGCCGCGCGCGCCCTCGGGGACCCGTACCTCGCCCCGACCCTCGCCGCGCCGGTGCTCCTCGCCGACCCCACGGGCCGGCTGGAGCGGATCGCCGCCGCCGTGCAGGCGGACTTTCCGCGGCGGGCGCACGTCCGGCGG
>JAEYOU010000603.1 GCA_023411405.1 Pseudomonadota bacterium
GTGCAGTCTTGGTTTCTCTTTTCGTATGCGTGTCGGCGCACGGTCAGTCGATTGAACCGCCCGATCCGCGACTGGCCGCCGATCTTCCGCGTGAGCTGCGGCAATGGTTCCGCAACCCCGATGGCAGTTGCGTCCAGTGCAGTATCGGCATGTGCGGCGTCGATCAGAACGTTCCGGCTGCCGCGACCCTGCTCTGGGATACGGAATACGGGCCGCGCGAACGGGGTGGGTCGTATCCGTCGCGCGTAGCGGCGTACAGCCAGCGTCGCGGCATCCGCATCTACAACGTCACCGGCCAGAGCACGTTCGACTGGATGAAGTGGGCGGCCGAGACGGGACGCGGTGCCGCCATCGGCGCAGGTCGCGCTCATTTCCAGACGCTCATGGGCTACGACCCGCGGACCGGCACCTGGTACGTCTGCAACAACAACAGCCCACAGCGGATCGACGCCTACGACGAGGCGGCGTTTCGAAGGTTGCATCTGGCCAGCGGCCAATGGGTCGTGATTCTCGACTATCCGCCGCATCCCGAGCGGCCGCAATACGTGCAGTGGTGGTAATTGGGCAATGGGCTTTCCTAACTATGGAGAACGGGACATGAAGCGATTGGCGATGGCAATCGTCGCACTCTTGCTGACAGCGCAGGGCGCGGCGGCGCAGGAGCCCGAGGTCGACACCGCCGAGGTGATGCGCCTCGGAAACATGGTGCAGCACGTGGATGGCATCGGCAATGATCCGGTCGATAGCTTCGTCGAAGCGATGGGCCCGCCAGCCAGCGACGCCGACAAGTGGTACATCAGCGTGCTCTCGATGCAAGGGTGCGCCGCCTGCCAGAAGCTCAAAGCCGACTGGGCCACCAACCAGTGGCTGTTGGCGCTGGCCGATCCGAGCGATCCCAAGAAATCGTGGGCGCATTACAACGTCTATCTCCGCGAAGACCGGAGCCAGGCCTTTCGCTTCGAGAACATCAAGGTCACGGCATACCCGACGGTTCTCGTTCAGCCGCCGCGCAATGGCCGCTATGGCGAACCCAAGACGGTGGTGTTTCAGGGAACCTACGGCGGCGATCCCGAACGGCTGGCGCGGCAGATCACGGAGGCGATTCGCCGTTACGTGGCGAAGTTTGAAGCCGCGCAGCCGGCGCATCGTGCTGCCGAGGGATCGATCGGCGTCGATCCGCCGTGGCAACCCGCGCCCCAGGTCGATCCGCCGTCGCCGGTCGCACCGGTTTTTCCCGACGGCCGGCCGCTGATTCCGCCCAGTCCCGCGCCCGACTCGGCGATTCCATCGGCCGGCCTGTGGGGAACCGTGGGCGCAGTGGCGGCAACGTCACTGCTCACACTGCTGCTAACGCTGGGTGTGCCGTGGGCGCTGCGGACCTATCGCCAATACCGGATCGACAGCGGACGGAGGCCACTTCTGAACGACGAGCAGTTCCAGAAGCTGGTCGAAACCTTGAGCGCCGTCGCGACCGCCCAGACCGTGAGAAACGCCAGGACGGACCATTCCGACGCGCCTTCCGCGCCGTCACGGACATGATCTACGGCTGGTGGCAACTCGCGGCATGGACGCCGCGATTGCTGCTGGCGCTGGGCGGATTGGTTGTAGTGCTCATCGTTTTCGTCATCCTCCGAAATGTCGTGAGCCTGTTTCGTCCATGATCGGTGCGAAAGTCAAAACCAAAGACGAAACCAAGAAGGTCCTGGCCAAGGCCAAGCAGGGCAACTTCAAAAGCCTTGGTCACGCCGGCGCGGCGATTCGTTTGACGGCGAAGCGGAGCATTCGCAAACGCAAGAAGGCCAGCCCCGAAGGTCAGCCGCCGCATACCCGCAAGGGACAACTGCGCGGCGCGATCCTGTTCGACGTGGACAAGCAGAAAGACCTGGTGGTAATCGGGCCGGACCACTCCAAGGTCGGTGCATCGGGGAGCGCGCACGAGCACGGCGGCAAATACAAGCGGCAGCGCTATCCGAAGCGGCCGTTCATGGGACCCGCCCTCGAAAAGACCAAGGACCGCCTGCCCAAGCTGTGGGCCGGGTCGGTCAAAGCATAACCGTAGGAGCATACCGCGATGAGCACTCGACTCGGCATGGACGCGAAGCTGTATCGCAACAGCGGCAGCTTCGGTTCGCCAACCTGGACTGAGGTCACCAACGTGAAAGACCTCACGCTCAACCTGGAAAAAGGCGAAGCCGACGTGACAACCCGCGCCACCGGCGGCTGGCGGGCGCCGGTCGGCACTCTCAAGGACGCATCCATCGACTTTCAGATGGTGTGGGACACGGCCGACGCCGGGTTTGCCGCCATGCAGCAGGCCTTCTTCGGCAACACGCCCATCGAGTTTGCTGTGATGAGCGGCGACATGGGCGACCCCGGGTCGGAGGGCCTGCGGGCGACGTTCGACATCTTCAGCTTCACGCGCAACGAGGCGCTGGAGGAGGCGATCATGGTCGATGTGACGATCAAGCCGACCTATGCCGCCAACGCGCCCCAGTGGATCAACGGCGAAGGCAGTTCCTCGGCCTGATAGGAGAGTAGATGAAGACTTTCAACGACAACGCTGGCCGCACATGGACCGTCGCGATCAACGTCGATGCGATCAAACGGGTGAAGTCGCTGCTCGGCGTCAACCTGCTTGAAGCGGTCGAAGGAAAGCTGATCGAACAGCTGGTCTCCGATCCGGTCATGCTCTGCGACGTGCTGTATGTGCTCTGCAAGCCCGAAGCGGACGCCAAAAGCGTGACCGACGAAGACTTCGGCCGGGCAATGGCGGGCGATGCTATTGATCACGGCACGACTTGCCTCTTGGAGGAACTAGTCGATTTTTTCCCGTTGGCGAAGCGACAGGTGCTGGCCAAGGC
>JAEYOU010000604.1 GCA_023411405.1 Pseudomonadota bacterium
GCGCCGAGCTGCCCGCGTTCCTCGCCGGCGCGGACGCGCCGCTCCTCGTCGTCGACGACCCCGAGCTCGACGGGCCCGCGGCCGGCGCGCTCGCCCCCGGGCGCCGCGTCGCGCTCCTCGACGAGGCCCTCGCCTTCCCGCCGTCCGATCCCGCGCGCGCGCGCCCGGACGACCTCGCCTACGTGCTCTACACGTCCGGCTCGACCGGTCGACCGAAGGGGGTGGCGCACACGCACGCCTCCGGCCTCTCCTTCGCGCGCTGGGTGAAGGACCGCTTCGAGATCCGGTCCGACGACGTCTTCTCGGCCCACGCGCCGCTCCACTTCGACCTCTCCATCTCCGACCTGTTCGCCTCGCTCGGCGCCGGCGGCTCGGTGCGGCTCCTCTCGCCGACCGAGGGGATGCTCGCCCCCTACCTCGTCCGCATGCTCGACGTCTGGGGCATCACGGTCTGGTACTCGGTCCCGTCGGCGCTCGTCGCGATGCTGGAGCAGGGCGGCCTCGAGGCGCGTCCGCCGGAGCGACTCCGGCTCCTCTTCTTCGCCGGCGAGGTGTTTCCGATGGCGCAGCTCCGGCGGCTCCGCCGGGCCCTCCCGGACACGACGCTCGTGAACCTGTTCGGGCCGACCGAGACAAACGTCTGCACGTACCAGGTGGTGCCGGACGCGTTGCCGGAGCCGATGGCGGGCACGGGCACGGGCACGTTCGTCGGGTTCCTCCCGATCGGGCGCGGGTGCGAGAACCTGGAGACGTTCGTCCTGGACGACGCCGGGGCGGAGACGGATCTCCCCGGCGCCGAGGGCACGCTCTGGGCGCGCGGCGGCAACATCATGCAGGGCTACTTCGGCGATCCCGAGAAGACGGCCGCCGTGCTGACGCCGGACCCGCGCGGCAGGCCGGGCCTCGCCTGCTGCACCGGCGATCGGGTCCGCATCCTGCCGGACGGCGCGTACGAGTTCCGCGGCCGGCGCGATCACATGGTGAAGGTGAAGGGCCACCGGGTGGAGCTGGGCGAGATCGAGGCGGTGCTGGCGGAGCACCCGGGCGTGCGCGTGGCGGTGGCGGTCGCGCTCCCGGACGCCGCGGCCGGCAACCGGATCGTCGCGGCGGCGGTGCCGCGCGCGGGCGCGTCGCCCTCGGCCCCGGAGCTGCGCGCGCACCTCGCGGCGCGGCTGCCCCGCTACATGTTGCCGGCGGGCCTCGAGGTGATGTCGGAGCTGCCGCGGACCTCGACCGGAAAGGCCGATCGAGGGCGGCTCAGGGAACAGTGGGAGGGAGGGGGAGCGCATGGAGACGATCGCCGGGCGGAGCCTGGGTGACGACGAGGTCGAGCGGAGCCTGATCGACTTCGTCGAGCGGAACGTGGTGGTGGACGGCGGGCGGGTCGGCCGCGAGGAGCGGCTCGTCGAGTCGGGGCGGGTGGACTCGATCGGACTCCTGCAGATCCTGGGGTACGTGGCGGAGAAGTTCGAGGTGGACCTGCTCGTGCTCGGGGCGCCGCGCGATCTGCTCTCGGTCGCGGCGCTGGCCGCGGCCGTCCGCCGGGAGACGGCGGCGCGGGCACGGACGGCGGAGGGGGCGTGAAGGAGGTGGCGGCGCCGCAGCCCGGAGGCGCGCGCGCGCTCGATCCGGGCGACGACGTCGAGCAGCCCGCCTGGGAGAGCTTCCGGGCGGACGTGCGCCGGTACTTCCGGTACGCCCGCGCCGAGACGTTCTGGGAGCGGGCGCGGATCGTGACCCAGACCGAGGGCATCTGGGCGACCGCGGTCTACCGGGCCGGGCGCTGGCTCCACCGCGAGGCGCCGGCGCCGGTCCGGGCCTGCCTTCGCGTGCCGCTCGCCGCGGTCCGGGAGGTCACCCGCCTCGCCCTCGGCATCCACCTCGATCCGGCCTGCCGGATCGGCCCCGGGCTCTACATCGGCCACTCGGGCGGGGTGTGGGTCGCGCCCGGCGCCGTGCTCGGGCGCGAGTGCAACCTCTCGCAGGGCGTGACGCTGGGCGTCGGGGGCACCCTCCGCCGCGGCTCGCCGCGGCTCGGCGATCGCGTCTGGGTCGGGCCCAAGGCGACGCTCTCCGGGCCGCTGGTCGTCGGCTCCGGGGCGGTGATCGGGGCGAACTCGCTCGTGGTTTCGAACGTGCCTGAGCGGGGCGTGGCCGTCGGGGTGCCGGCGCGGGTGGTGGCGCTATCGGGCTCGGGGGCGCTCATCGGGTGACGTGGCGCGGTCCGGGGGCGGACAGAATCAGGAATCATTCCGCCCATCGCGGGTTACAGTAGGATTCCCAATCCCCCATCCGGACCCCACCTCTCCTCCCCGGGAGCGCCATGCGAGCCGTCAGACCCCTCCTCGTCCTCCTCTCCGTCGCCGCCTCCGCGTGCGGCACGTCGAAGTCCAACGACACCCTCGCGAAGTTCGGCAGCGAGGCGATCACCGCCGAGCAGGTGAACAAGGAGGCGGGGCCGCGGCTCGAGGACGTCGAGGGGCGGTTCCGCCAGGCGAAGGCAGACTACGAGACGGGCGTCTACCAGGCGCGGCTCGGCGCCATCGAGAAGATCGTCAACGACAAGATCTTCACGGAGATGGGCAAGGAGAAGGGCATCACCGCCGACCAGGCCCGCGAGCAGAAGTACCAGGAGTTCGTCGACAAGCAGCCGATGCCGAGCGAGGAGGAGCAGCGCGCGTACTACGACGCGAAGCAGCGCGAGCAGAACGGCCAGCTCGCGCCGTTCGAGGAGATGAAGGAGCAGGTGGTCCAGCGCATGCGCGCCGAGCGCGCCGGCCCCGCCGCGCAGGCCTGGTACGAGGACTACAAGAAGCAGAAGGGCTACAAGCTCCTGCTCGATCCCTACCGCCAGAAGGTGGACGCGAGCGGCCCGAGCAAGGGCAACGAGAAGGCGCCCATCACCATCGTCGAGTTCTCCGACTTCCAGTGCCCGTACTGCGCCCGCGTCGAGCCGACGCTCGAGAAGATCTTCGCCGAGTATGGCGACAAGGTCCGGCTCGTCTTCCGCGACTTCCCGCTCGACTTCCACCAGGAGGCGCAGAAGGCGTCCGAGGCCGCGCACTGCGCCGCCGATCAGGGCAAGTACTGGGAGATGCACGGCAAGCTGTTCGCCTCGCAGCAGGAGCTGAAGGTCGAGAACCTGAAGCAGCACGCCCGCGCGCTCGAGCTCGACGGCGCCAAGTTCGACGAGTGCCTCGACTCCGGCAAGAAGGCGCAGCTCGTGAAGGATCACTTCCAGGCCGGCCGCGAGATCGGCGTCCAGTCCACCCCCGCGTTCTTCATCAACGGCCGGCCGCTCGCGGGGGCCGTCCCGTACGAGCAGTTCAAGGCGATCATCGACGACGAGCTGGCGCGGAAGTAGGCGGCAGCCTCGGCTCTGTGTCGACACCACGGCGGCCCGGCTTTAGATCAGCCGGGGCCGCCGTCCGTGTCTTCGGCCCAAGGGGAGCGCATGGGAGCGTACGGTCAAGGCGAGGGTTCGACGCTGGGGACGCGGCGCCCGACGCGGCAGGTCCGCGTGGGGAACGTCGCGATCGGAGGCGGCGCGCCGATCTCCGTGCAGTCGATGACGACCACCCAGACCTCCGACGTCGCCGGCACGCTCGGACAGATCCGCGCGCTCGCCGAGGCCGGGGCGGACGTCGTCCGGGTCGCCGTCCCGAACAAGGACGCCGCCGCGGCGCTCCCCGCGATCGTCAAGGCCACCCCGGTCCCGCTCGTCGCCGACATCCACTTCGACTGGCGCCTCGCGCTCGCCGCGCTCGACGCCGGGATCCACGCCATCCGCCTCAACCCCGGCAACATCGGCTCGAGGGAGCGCGTCCGCGAGGTCGTGAAGGCCGCGCGCGAGCGGAGCGTGCCCATCCGCATCGGCGTGAACGCCGGCTCGCTGGAGAAGGACATCGTCGAGAAGCACGGGTGGCCCACCGCCGCCGGCATGGTCGAGAGCGCCGAGCGCCACATCCGCTTCCTCGAGGACGAGGGCTACCGGGAGATCAAGGTCTCGCTCAAGGCGCACGACGTCGCCATGACCGTGCAGGCCAACCGGCTCTTCTCCCGGCAGTTCGAGTACCCGCTGCACCTCGGCGTCACCGAGGCCGGGACGCTGCTCGCCGGCACCGTGAAGAGCGCCGCCGGGCTGGGCATCCTCCTGGGCGAGGGCATCGGCGACACGATCCGGATCTCCCTCACGGCCGACCCGGTCGAGGAGGTCCGCGTGGCGCGGCTCCTCCTCACCTCGCTCGGCCTCAAGTTCGGCGGGGCGACGCTCACCTCGTGCCCGACCTGCGGCCGGTGCTCGGTGGACATGATCCCGATCGCCGAGCGGGTCGAGAAGCGGCTCGCGACCTTGAAGGGCGCGGTCTCGGTCGCGGTGATGGGGTGCGAGGTGAACGGCCCCGGCGAGGCCTCCGCCGCCGACGTGGGCGTCGCCTACGGCCACAACGGCGTCGGGTTGCTCTTCAAGGACGGGAAGATCGTGAAGCGGATGAAGGCGGAGGAGCTCGAGGAGGCGGTCGTCTCCGAGGCGGTCCGGATCGCCGGCGAGCGGACGCAGCAGGGCTGAGGGCCCGAAGCCCCCAACCCACGTGCGACCCCAGAGCGCAGTTTGGCCGGGCGTCCCGCGTGGTACAAGCCGGCCGTGCGCCGGAAGCTCGCCATGCTGGCCGCAGCGGCCGCGGGCCTCGTCCTCCTGGCCGCCGCCGCCCTCCAGGTCCTCGCCCGGAGCCTCCGGTGACGCTCACGGTCCGAGGCCTCCTGCGCACCGCGCTGTGGCTCGGGCTGTACCTCCTCCTCGTCCTGTTCCCGCTGCCCTGGCTCGCCGCCGGGCCGGTGGACGCGTTCCCCGATCACCTCGGCGCCGCGCTCGGGTACGTCACCCTCTCCATCGTCGCGCTGGAGTTCGCCCTCACCCCACGCTTCCAGGTGCTCGCGCCGCCGTTCGGCGCGGACGTGATCCTGACGCTCCACCGCGGCATGGCCGCCGTGGCCCTGCTCTTCGCGCTCGCCCACCCGCTCCTCATGCTCCCGGCTGGCGAGCTGGCGGCGTGGCTCGACCCGACGGGCGCCAACTGGGCGGGCGCGACGGCGCTCACCGCCTTCGTCCTGCTCGGCGTGCTCGCCGCCGGGCGCCGGCTCCTGCGGCTCCCGTACGTCCCCTGGCGCTGGGTGCACCTCGTCCTCGCCCTCGCGCTCGTCGGCCTCGCGCTCACGCACGCGCTCGGCTCGCGGTTCCTCGCGCACGACCCGGTGACGCAGGCAGGGCTCGTCGTCTGGGTGGCCGGGTGGGCGGCGCTCCTCCTGTGGGTCCGGCTGGTGCGGCCGCTCGCGCTCCTCCGGCGCCCGTACCGCGTGACCGGCGTCCGTCCCGAGCACGGCGGCGCCGTCACCCTGGTCGTGGATCCCGAGGGCCACGACGGCCTCCGGTTCCGCGCCGGCCAGTTCGCCTGGCTGACGCTCGGGACGTCGCCCTTCCTCGGGCGCGAGCGCCCCTTCTGCTTCTCGGGGAGCGCCCAGCGCACACCGCGCCTCGAGCTGACGCTGAAGGCCGTCGGCCCGTTCACCCGGCGCGCGCAGGAGGTGAAGCCGGGCACCGTCGTCTACCTCGACGGCCCGCTCGGCGGCACCTCGCTCGACGCGTACCCCGACGCCGACCGCTACTTCTTCGTCGCCGCCGGCATCGGCGTCGCCCCGTGCGTCTCCATGCTGCGGACGCTCGCCGACCGCGCCGATCGCCGCCCGCACACCATCCTCTACGCGAGCGCGACGTGGGAGGCGGCCACGTTCCGCGAGGACCTCGCCGAGCTCGCGAGCCGGCTCGACCTCAAGGTCGTCCACGTGCTCGCGAAGCCGCCGCTCGGGTGGCTCGGCGAGATCGGCGAGATCGGGCCCGAGCTCGTCGAGCGCCACCTCCCCCGCAGCGGGCGCCGCGTCTGCTTCGTCTACGGCCCGGGCCCGATGATGAGCGCGGCCGAGGCCGCCCTCACCGAGCTGGGCGTGCCGCTCGACGACGTGCACGGCGACCGGTTCGAGTGGGCGTGAGAGGCTCGCCAGCCGCGGGCTACTGCTCGGCGTCCACGCTCCGGGGCACCGAGACCTTCTCGAGCTCGGCATCGCGAATTCGAACGGACGCGGACGTGCGAAGCTTCTTCACGTACTCGTCGAGCTCGCGGGCGCGCACCTCGCGGCCGAGCCGGGCTGCGAGCTGCGGGCGGACCTGGTCGACGGAGCGGTGGAATCCGGGCCGGCGCGCGAGGAGCTCCAGAGTGGGTCCGACAGCTCGCGAGCGATCGCCGAGAAGGCGAGCGGGCTCCTCGATTCCTCGAGCCTCGCGCGAGCCAGGAAACAGGAGGGACTCGGCAACCTCCGCTCCGTGACGAACGGTCTCGGCCAGAAGTTGGCCTCTCCTCAACTTCAAATGGGTAGTTCGAGGTGAAGATCGGAGCAGCAGAGGAAGACCATGGCGGCGAGGGCGGCGAAGGAGTGGAAGCCGTAGGCCCTGTGCTTGATGACGCCGATCTTGTTGTTGAGCCCCTCCATTCTGCCGTTCGAGAGGCGGAGGCGGATCGCGGCGAGCACGCCCGGCGCGGTACTGACGGAGCGTGCGACCGAGCTTCACGAATGGAGCGAGGTTCGAGCGGCTCGCCCAGGAGAGCCAG
>JAEYOU010000053.1 GCA_023411405.1 Pseudomonadota bacterium
GCCCGCTCCAGGCCGCGAAGACCTCCTCGTCGCGCGCCGCGGCGAGCCGCTCGAGCGTGGGCCAGGCGGCCACGAACCGCTCGTAGTAGGGCCGCACCACCGCGACGCGCGTCTGCTGGAGCATCACCTCCGAGAGCCAGACGCGGTACGGGTCCGCGGCGTGCTGCGGGAACCGCCAGGGCAGGTCGCGGTGGCCCGCGTCCCACCACGCGAGGAGCCGGCGGCGGAGCGCGGCGCGGCGGGCGGGGGGGACGAGCGGGCGGCGCACGGGAGGGAGATGCCACGGCGGGGCCGGACGAGCAGAGTGCCCGGCCCGTCGCCGGACGGGCACGGGCACGAAGGGTGGCGCGATCAGCCCACCCGCTTCTCCGCCGCCTCCCAGTTCACGTTCTTGAAGAACGCGTCGAGGTACTTGGCGCGCTCCGTGGCCTGGTAGTCGCGCATGAACGCGTGCTCCCAGCCGTCGAGGACGAGGATCGGCTTGAACCCGACGGGCACGTTGTCCTGGTGCAGCGTGATCCAGTGGTTGGAGAGCCACCCGGTGTTCGGGTCCTGGAACAGCATCGCCCAGCCGATGCCCGGCATCGTCGCGATGGCGCGGAAGTCGGCGAGCCAGGTGTCGTACTTCCCGAACGACGCCTCGATCGCCTTGCGGAGCTTCCCGCCCGCCGGCGGCTCCGCCTGCGCGCCCGCGGCGAGGTTGTCGAAGTAGTACTCGTGGTTCACCATGCCCGAGTACTCGAACCCGAGCCGCCGCGTGAGCTCGGCGTACACCGGATCGGCGCCTGCCGCCTTGCCGTCGTTCGCGAGCGCGAAGAGCTTCTCGGTGAGCGCGTTGGTGCGCTTCACGTACCCTTCGTAGAGCTTGAGGTGCTCCTCGAGCTGCTTGTCGGAGATCCCGGTGAGGCCGCGGACCTTCGAGAAGTCGCGGGGGGAGTATTTCTTCGGGTCGGCCATCTTGCCCTCCGTCGGGCCTCGCGGCCCTCGTGGTCGGTTTGTGTGCGACCCGAGTTAGGATTGCTCCCGAAGGGTGTCAAGGTACAGGACGGGGGCAGCGCCGGGCCTCGGGGCTCGGGCATCAGGCCTCAGGGATCGACGCGAGAGCCGGGGCGGAGGCCCTGGTATGGTCTCGGGATGAAGCGGCGGAGGTCTCCACTCCGGCGCGCCGCGCTCGCCGCAGGCGTCGCCCTCGCCCTCGCGGTCGGCGGCGTCGCCGCCCTCTGGCTCGTCCTCCCCGACCCTGCCCCGCTGGCCCGCAAGGCGCCGAAGACGACCGCGCTCATCGAGCAGCGGCGCGCGGAGGCCCGCGCGAAGAGGCGCGCGCTGCACGTCCAGCGGACCTGGGTGGGCCTGGAGCAGATCCCCCGGCACGTGCGCGACGCGGTGATCCTCTCCGAGGACGCGCGCTTCTTCGGGCACGAGGGGATCGACTGGGACGCGACCCGCGCCGCGGCGGAGCACGACTTCGCCCGGGGCCGCCTCGCGCGTGGCGGCTCGACCATCACCCAGCAGCTCGCGAAGAACCTCTGGCTCGGCACGGAGCGGAGCCTGTGGCGCAAGGCGAAGGAGGCGGTGCTGGCCTGGAAGCTCGAGCGCGCGCTCTCGAAGCCGCGCATCCTGGCCCTCTACTTCAACGTGGTGGAGCTGGGGCACGGCGTCTTCGGCTTCGAGGCGGGTGCCCGGGCCCGCTTCGGCGTGGGCGCCGCGGAGCTCTCGATCGCCCAGGGCGTGGTCCTGGCGTCCATGCTCCCCGCGCCGCGCAAGGCAAACCTGGAAGCGCCGTCGACGTGGCTCCAGCGCCGCTCTCGCCGGCTGCTGGACCGGATGCTCCGAGCCGGCCGCATCGACGCCGCAGAGCACCAGCGCGCGAGCGCGGAGCTCGAGCGGATCCTCGCCGGTCCCCGCCCCGAGGCGGACGAGGAGGAGCCGCCGCCCGAGGAGGAGCCGGGGCCGATGATCGAGGAGGCCGCGGCGGAGCTGGGGTGAGGGCCTTGGGCATCGGGCGTCAGGCCCGCCAGGCAAGACGCGAGGCCTGAGGCCGAGAGCTCCCCCTAGCTCCGCTGCTTGCGGAAGAACTCCAGCGTCCGCGCGAGGCCGTCCTCGATGGCGACCTCGGGCTTCCAGCCGATGGCCTTCGCCGCCGCGGCCGGGTCGACGCACGAGCGCTTCTGCTCGCCCATCCGGCCCGGCGCGCGCTCGGGCGCGCGGCCCACGCCGGCGGCGCGCGCGAGGTGGGCGTAGATCCGGTTCACGTCGGTCTCGACCCCCGTGCCGACGTTGAGCGGCCCGTCGAACCGCTGCGCGGCGGCGAGCACGTTGGCCCGCGCGACGTCCCCGACGAACACGTAGTCGCGCGTCTGGGTGCCGTCCCCGTAGATCGTGCACGGCTTCCCGTCGAGCAGGCGCCCGCAGAAGATCGCGACCACCCCGGCCTCGCCGTGCGGATCCTGCCGGGGCCCGTAGACGTTCGCGTAGCGGAGGGCCGTGACCTTGATGCCGTGGTTGGCGCGGTACACGCCCAGGTAGATCTCGCTCGCCGCCTTGGCGGCCCCGTAGCAGGAGACCGGGCGCTGCGGGTGTGACTCGGGGGTGGGGATGACGTCGGTGTCCCCGTAGGTGGCACCGCCCGACGACGCGAAGACCACGTGCTCGACCGAGCCGGCCGCGACCGCGGCCTGCATCAGGTTGAGCAGGCCGCCGACGTTGACGTCGGCGTCGAACCGCGGGTCGGTCATGGAGCGGCGGACGTCGATCTGGGCGGCCTGGTGGCAGATCACCTCGGGCCGCTCCTTCTTTACCGCCTCGATCGCGGCCTCGCTCCGCACGTCCACCGGGTAGAACCGCGCGCCCGCGGGCACGTTCCCGCGCTTGCCGCTCGAGAGGTCGTCGAGGATCGCGACGTCCCACCCCGCGGCCAGGAACTGGTCCGCCGCGGTCGATCCGATGAATCCGGCGCCCCCGGTGATGAGCACTCGCCTCGCCATGTCGGTCTCCGCCTCGCAGGGTTTCGGGTCCGAGCCAATCTAGTCGCGCCCCCGTGCGCGCGGAGGCCTCCGTCGACGCAGCCCCCTACTTCTTCGCCGCCATGTCCTCGAGGGTGAGCTGCCCCGGCATCGCGCCCCGGTAGTGATCCAGGACCATGTCGATGCCCTGGCGGATGTACTCCGCCACCGGGACCTTCGTCCGCTCGTGGAGGAGCTTGAGGCGCTCGTTCTGCTCGGGCGTGATGTAGATGGTCGTCGAGATCTTGCGGCGGGCCAAGGCGACCTCGTCCCAGGGGCTCGCTGGAAGCTATGTGACTGCTGATGTAGTGTCAAACCGCGCCTGCCCGGCCGGTGCCGCCCCCGGGGGGTGTCTGGTAGGCTCGTGACTCCGTACACCCGAGGTAGATCGATGCGCAGAGCGCTGCTCCTCATCGCCGGCCTGCTCGCCGCCTCCTGCTCCCACAAATCCCGCGCGCCGGCCACGGGCGCGAACCCGGCCGACCCTGGCCATGCGGCCGTGTCCTCGATCGAGGGCTTGCAGCCGGTGCCCGGGGAGGCGGTGGTCGCAGTCGACTCGGACGGCGACGGTGCGCCGGACCTCTGGCGCTACGCGGTGGTGGTCGCAGAGGGGCAGGAGCGGATCGTCCGCAAGGAGCGCGATCTGAACCGGGACCGGCGGGTGGACACCTGGGAGACCTTCGACGAGGAGGGCCGCTCGGTGAAGGTCGTCTTCGACATGGACTTCGACGGGCGGGCCGATCTCGTCGTCACGTACGAGAAGGGTCAGCTCGTCAAGAAGGAGTACGCCCCCGGGTTCGACGGCATGGCGCGGACAGCGGCCTTCTACGAGAACGGCAAGCTCGTGCGGAAGGAGCGCGACACGAAGGGCTCGGGCAAGGTCGACACGTGGGAGTACTGGGAGGGTGGCGCGCTCGACCGGCTCGGCGTCGATCTCGACGGAGACGGGCAGGTGGACCGGTGGGACAAGCGGGGCGGGACCGCCGAGCCCGTCGAGCCGGACGAGCCCGTCGG
>JAEYOU010000069.1 GCA_023411405.1 Pseudomonadota bacterium
GCTGCGCAGCTTCTTCCGGGGCTCACGCCGGGCCGAGGAGCTGGACGCGCGCAAGGCGCAGCTCGAGGCGGAGACGGATCGCTGGGCGATGCTCGAGCGCGTCGAGGACGTCGCCTCGCCGGAGCTGACCTTCGACGGGCTCACCTCCGCGGCGGAGATCGACGGAGGAACGGCAGATGCGCGCGCGGCAGCGGCTCGTGGCTCCTGCGCCGAAGCGGGTGGCGCTCCTCCTCGCGGCGGCGATCCGGTCGGTCCGGGCGCAGGTGGCGATGCCCATCGCCGATGGGACGTGCCTCGCGGTCATCGCGGCGCACTTCCTGCGGGTCTGGGGCCTGCCGGAGCGCCCCAGGAGCTCCTCGCAGCGGGTGCGCGCGCGGGACGAGGGGCGCTGCACGGTGCCGGGGTGCAGCCGCGCGGCGTCCGACGCGCACCACATCCTGTACCTCTCCCGCGGCGGGCACCGGACGGCGCTCTCCAACCAGACCGCCGTCTGCGCGTATCATCACCACCGGTGCATTCACCCCGGGTACCTGCGTCTCGTCGGGAGGGCGCCGGACCGGCTGGAGTGGGTGCGGGGAGGGAAGGTCTGGACGGGGGTGCCGGAGGAGCGGTGAGCGCCGGGCACGTGCGTGCGGGCGCATCCGCTCGCGGTGTCGCGCCTGCAAGGTTGCGCTCCCCCGCCTCCCGCGCCCCGCTTGGGCGTGCCGGGGGATTGGCCCGCGCCGGGTGCTACAGTCGTTCCACCGATGGAGCACCTCAGCGACAGCCCGGCGGCCGCGGTGCACCCGCTCCTCGGCGCCGCGTCCGAGGCCGAGGCGGACCGCTACTCCGGCACGAAGATCCGCGCCGGGAACGCGATCGTGTTCCTGCCCAGCGGCGCGGGCTCGTACGCGCAGCGCTGGGCGGCGCTCGAGGGCGCGGAGCGCAGCGTCGACCTCGTCAGCTTCTCGATGATGCGGGACGGGACCACCCGCCGGCTCTGCGACCTGCTCCTCGCGAAGCTCCGCCAGGGCGTCCGCGTCCGGATCATCGTGGACGACGCGGTGGCCTGGTCGACGCTCGTCGGGCCGTGGCTGCGGGAGCTCCAGCGCACCGGCGCGGGCGTCCTCCGCTACTCGCCCATCTTCCGCGACGCGCGCCACGCGCCGGCGGACGGCGGCCTCCTCTCGACGCCGAAGCGCGTCGTCCTCGAGAAGGTGAAGCACCGGTTCCACGAGAAGTACACGGTGGTCGACGGCCGGCTCGCGATCCTGGGCGGCATCAACTGGGGGGACAAGTACGCGTACGGCGGGATCCGGCCGAAGGCGTGGCGCGACAGCGACGTCCTCCTCACCGGCCCCGTGGTGGCGGACGTCCGCCGGCAGTTCGAGTACGACTGGGCGCTCTACTCCGAGCTCGACGCCGCGTGGAAGCGCCGCGACCACCCCGACCTGGCGGCCGCGCGGGCGCGCGCCGCGGCCGCGGTGGACGCGATCGAGCGCGGGGCGGGCGACCGCGCGCTCCCGGCGCTGGCGCCGACGGGTCCGGAGCGGATCCGCTACCTGCCCCACAAGCCGTACGACGAGGACAAGCTGCGGATGACCGAGCAGGTGCTCCTGCTCGTGCGGCAGGCGCGCCGCTCGATCCACTGGGGGTGCCACGGCATCCGCCCGCCGCGGCTCCTCGCCGAGGCGCTCGCCGCCGCGGTCGCGCGCGGCGTCGAGGTGCGGCTCATCACCAACTCGCGCCCCTCCTCGCGGACGCTCATGTTCTTCGGCCTGCTCGGGTGGATGTACTGGGAGAGCTCGAACCACTTCCCCTGGCTGCTCGAGCACGGCGTCCGGGTGTTCGAGTGGCGGCGCCCGGGCGCGTTCCACAGCAAGAACTTGGTCATCGACGACGTCGTCGCCTCGGTTGGCTCGTACAACGTCGCGTCGGGCTCGTGCTTCCACCACACCGAGAGCAACGTCGTCGTCTACGGCGGCGACTTCCCGGTGGCGGTGCGCAGGCAGTTCGAGGCCGACCTCGCCGACTGCGTGGAGCTCTCGCCGGGCACCGTGCGGGTGGTCCCGCCGGAGCACCAGCCGATGCGCCGGCTCCTCCACCCGCGCAACCTGCTCGTGCCGCGCGAGCTGCGGAGCGACGGCATCAACGCGGATCTGGACGCGGGGCGGTACAAGCGGATCTGACCGCCGCGGCGGGGCGGGGGATCAGGCGACGACCGCCCGGGGCGCCGGGGCCGGGCCGGCGCCCTCCGGCCGGAGGGCGGCGAGCCGCGCCCCGTCCACGGAGCGGCTCTTCCACACCAGCTCGAGCGGCGAGCGGACGAACGCGTCCGGCTCGATCACGGAGCGCTTGAAGAAGAGCAGCATGCGCCGGTTCACCGGCGCGACGTCGAGGAACGGCCCGAGGGCCTTCATCGCGAAGTAGACCAGCTCCGAGCAGGAGAGCCGGTCCAGCCGCGCGAAGTCGAACTTGAAGTCGTAGCGCGTGCCGAGCCTGCCGAGCGCCGCCTCGCGGACGAGCGGGAGCGCCTCGGCGAACTCGACCGGCTCGCCGGCGCGGAGGCGCGTGAGGATCGTCCGCTCGCGCGGATCGAGGCTCTCCTCGGCGACCACCGGCGTCCACCCGGGGTTCCTGGCGGCGAGGCGCGCGGGGGCCCGCAGCACCGCCATGTAGTCGCAGCGGCAGAAGTTGATGACGTCCTCGGTGAGGACCCCCTCGGCGAGCGCGTGCACCACCATGCAGCGCCCGGGCTTCACCCGGTGCGCCTCCGGGAGGCCCGCGCCCGCCCCCGCCGCCGCGATCGTCAGGGCGTCGGCCTCGGTGACGTCCCCGACGTACAGCCCGACGTGGCTGAAGTAGCCGGGGATGATCTTGCCGTCGAGGTAGTTGTCGTAGCCGCGCACGAGCACGTCGCCGGGGCGGATCACGTCGAGCACCTCGCGGATGTCCTCCCCGCGCACGCGGTAGCCCCGCGGGTTGTAGAGGAGGAAGAGCGGCCACGGGTACACGAGGATGTCCCCGAACACCGTCACGATCCGCTCGTAGAACGTCTTCCGCTCGCGCCGCGCCATGACTCCTCCTCGGCCGCGTCAGCCGCAGCCGCAGTCCTTCCCCCCCGCCCCGCGGGACGGGACCTGTCCCGGAAGCTGTAGCACCCCCGCGTGCGCCGTGACGAGGCCGCTCGCGACCGTGACCTCCGGGAGCTGGTGCAGGGCCTTCCACTGGTCGAAGGTCGGCAGCTGGCGGACGGGCTTGCGGCACGGGCCGGTGCGGCGGACGCAGCGGCTCGCCTGGGCGGAGCAGCCGTGGCGATCGACGGCGGTCACCTGCACGAACAGCTCGAGCGCGGCCGCGCTCGCCACCGTGAGGAGCAGGTTCGGCCCCTTCACCGTGTAGCCCACCTCGACGCCCGAGACGGTGAGCGTTCCGCTCGTGCCGTCCTCGAGACCCTGGCCCCCGACCGCCCACCGGAACTTCGCCTCGCCGGTGAGGCTCGCCGTGACGGCCTGCAGCCGCGCCTCGGCGCGGAGGCCGTTGAACGCGGTGGACACCCAGCGGCCGGCGTAGGTGGGCGGGAGCGAGAAGACGCGCGTGCCCGCGGCGAGCTCCTTCCCGGCCGCGCCGCCCGCGGTCGCCGCGGCGCGCTCCTTTCGAAGCGGCCCGGCCGCCGTGACCTGCCGCAGCGGCACCTTGCCGTCCCCCTGCCCGGCGGGCGTCCGCGCCGGCTCGAACACCGCGGTCGCGTCCGTCGTGAGCACCGGCGGGAACGTGCACTGGAAGTCGCCGGCGATGGTGACGGTGGGGACCTTCTTCTCGTACGTTCGATAGCGGACGTCCACCCAGCTCGCCTCGTCGATGCGCGTCGCCTGCGCCACCGCGTAGCGCCCCTCGTTGGTCCGCACCGCGAGCACCGCCCGGCTCTCGTCGATGAAGTCGCCGGTGAAGATGCCCAGCGGATCGAACCGCCCCAGCTCGAGCACGCCGAGGCCGGTGCGCGTCTGGTACGGCAGGCCGTAGAGCTGGAACCGCTGGACGGCGTCGATGGAGGACCGACCCGTCCGCGCCAGCCCCGCCTGGCAGCCGGTCTCGAGCCGCCGGCCCCAGCTCTGGCCGACCCAGCGGAGATCGCCCGGCGCGGAGGCCGCGTCGTCCACCCGGCCGAGGTCGAGGTCGAGCGACTGGCCGGGCTGGAGCCGGACCGTGCCCTCGCAGCGGATCGGCGCGCGGTCCTGCACCTCCAGCGACGCGCGGATGACCACGTCGTCGATGAACACCGACTGGAACAGGATGTCGACGCCGAACGCCGGCACGTCCACGTCGGGCACCGCCTGGTTGATGGCCTCGACGATCCGATCGGCGACGCGGTCGATCGTCCCCTCGACCGTGTCCGTCGCGATCCAGAGGATCAGCGGGACCAGGACCGTGCCGACCACCGCGCCGATGACGCCGAGGAGGATCCCGCCCAGCGCGGCGCCGATCACGCCGGCGGCGATCCAGCAGTACCAGGGGATGTCCACGTCCACGTCGGGGTCGCCGATCTCCACGCTCGCCTGGAGCCGGCCGCGGGTGCGCCCGGGCCGGTCGGGATCCGGCTCGGGCACGATCGCGAGCCGCAGCCGCGCGCCCACGTCGCCGCTGGCGTCGTAGCAGAACCCGCTCTTCGTCACGCGCGCGTCGATGCGGATGAAGCCGTCGTCGAGCGCGAGGGTGAGCCGCGTGAGATCGACGTCCTCGTCCTCGTCCACGCGGACCGTGCGGTTGAGGGTGGCGGAGTCGGGCCCGATGGTGAAGGAGCCCGGGGGGAGGTCCAGCGCCTGCTCGAGCGAGGGGACCGCCATGCGGGCGATCCAGTTGAAGAAGATGCCGATGGCGCCGCGCCCGCCGTCCGGGACGAAGCTCCGCAGCGCCGCGGCGTTCCCGACGACGCCGCCGCCGAAGGTGAGCATGCCGGCGGTGGCGTCGCGATCCGCGGGGGAGACGTCGTCGATGATCCGGAAGTCCGCGCGGGTGATGGTGGTGGGCTCCGTCGCGCCGCGATCGACCGGCACCGGGAGCACCGGGACCGCGGGGAGGAGGCCGGCGATCCGCCCGGCGAGGTTGGGGATGGGCAGGGCCACCCCGGCCACCCGCACCTCGGCGAAGGAGATCGACCCCGGGAAGTCGATGCGGACCGTGTCGCGGTCCCCGGCGGAGCGGTCCACCGTGATGCCGACGACGATCCGGAAGGTCGCCGCCGCCGCGCCCTGCCCGAGCACGAGCCGGAGGTCGAGCGGGTTCTCCGCGGGCGGCGTGAGCGGGACGTCCGTGGGGCGATCGAGCGAGACGGTCAGCGAGAAGTCCTCCGCCTCGAGCCCGGGCACGAGGTCCACGAGGCGCGGGATGAGCCCGCTCGTGTCGAAGAACACGCCGAGGAGCTCCTGGTACGCCTCCTCGGAGAACTGCAGGACGAGGTCGAAGCCCGCGGTCTGCGTGCCGGCCATGGCTCACCCCCTCGCCTTGACGAAGCGGACGCGGACGCGCGGCCGGAGGAGGTCGCCGCCGGGCAGGCGGAACGCCACCGGGCGGACCGCCTCGGCGCGGGTGACGTCGGCGCGGAGCCGCTGCCGCAGCGCGCCGGAGACCGGGACGTCGAGCGCGCGGAGGAGGGCGGCGGGGTCACGCACGAAGAGCGCGTGCTTCTCCGGGTCCTCGAGCGCCTTCAGGATCCGCCCCTCGTGCTTCCGGAGCGCTTCGAGCTCGGCGCGGACCCAGTCTGGCTGCGCGGCGAGCGCCTCGTCGAGCGTGGGCCGGGGAGGCCGGGGTGGGCGGGGCGGCGTACGGGGCGGCTGGCTCATGGGCGCTCCTCCAGGGCGCCGGCCGGCCGGCGCACGTGCTGGGATCGGGTCCGCCGAGGCGGGCCGCGCCGCCTCGCGGGCGGCTCCTGCCGCTTGGAACGCCGCGCTCCGCGCTTCGTGATTGGAACCGTGCGTTGACCCCCGCCAGAGCCGGGGCGGAGGCCGTCAGTCCTGCGTGCAGGCGCCGCCGTTGAGGGTGAACGACACGGGGGCGCCGTTGGTCCCGCTGCCCGCCCACGTCCCGAGGAACCCGAAGCTCACCGATCCGCCGCGGGGCGGGATCGACGCGTTGTAGCCCATGCTCGCGGCGGTCACCGCCGAGGTGCCCGTCGCGGCCGTCGCGTTCCAGATCTGGCCGATGGTCTGGCCGCCGGGGAACGTCCAGGCCAGCGCCCATCCGTCCACGGCCGCGCCGCTCGTGTTCGTGATCGTGACGCCGGCGGTGAAGCCGGAGCTCCACTGGCTCGCGACCCGGTACGTGACGACGCAGCCGCCCGCGCCGCCGGCGAGGTCGGCGGTGGTCACCGTCAGCGCCGCGCTCGACGCGGACACGTTCCCGGCCGCGTCCCTGGCGCGGACGGTGAAGCCGTGGGTGGAGCTCGGAGCGAGCCCGGTGATGGTGGCGCCGGGGACGGCGACGGACGCCGCGAGCGTCGCGCCGTCGTAGACGTCGTAGCCGGTGACGCCGACGTCGTCGGTGGACGCGCTCCAGGTCAGCGAGATCGAGGTGCTGGTCCGGGCGGGCGCGGCCAGGTCCATCGGCGCGCTCGGGGCGTGCGTGTCCGGCGCCTCGGCGTCGAGGCCGAAGAAGTGGATCGCGGCCGCGTACTGGACCGGGAGGTTGTGCACCACGCCCTGCATGCGGATGGCCTCGACTGCCGCGCCCTCCCCCGCGGCGCCGTAGCGCGTGCGCGTCCAGCCGCGCTGCGGCGTGTCGAGCTCGGTGGTGACCGGCGCCGGGCTCACGCCGAGGACGTTCGTCCACTGCTCGATCTCCTCGCCGAAGTTGACGAAGCTCAGCACCTCGTCGGCGGTGCCGTGCCAGAGCTGCATGCGCGGGCGGGGGCCCGCGTGGCCCGGGTGCGCGGCGCGCACGAGGTCGCCCCACTGCTGCGCCGTCCGGTCGATCCGGCCCGCGGCGCAGTCCGGGTTCCAGCTGCTCGGGCCGGCGAAGCAGCCGAACGGCACGCCGGCGAACGCGGCGCCGGCCTGGAACACGTCGGGGTACGCGCCGAGGAGGACGTTGGTCATCATCGCCCCGGAGGAGACGCCGGTGACGTACACCCGGCTCGCGTCGCCGCCGTGGGTCTGCAGCGCGTGCTGGACCATCGAGACGATGCCGAGCGAGTCGCTGCCGCCGCCGTGCGTGAGGGTGGCGGTGGAGGCGACGTCGAAGCAGCCGTCGGACGCCTGCGTCACCGACGGATAGACGACGAGGTAGCCGTACCGATCGGCGAGGCGCGCGTACTCGCTGCCGTTGTACATGGCCAGGCCGTCGCCGTGGCACCAGTGCACGGCGACGACGACGGGCGGCTTCGCGCGGACCGTGAGCGGCCGGTAGAGGTACATCCGCAGCTGGCTCGGGTTCGCCCCGAAGCTCGTGATCTCGCGGAGCGTCCCGGTCTGCGCGGAGGCGTCGAAGGCGAGCGACGAGAGGAGCAGCAGGGCGAGGCTGCGGGCGGCGCGGGAACAAGGCTCGTTCACGGGAGGACCCTCGGCAGGCGGAGCGCGACCAGACGGACGGCGGGCGGAACGGGGACTTCGACCACGATCCGCGGCGCGCCGCAACGGAAATCACTCGGAGTCGAGGCGCTCGGCCCCGGGGCCGGCCGGTCCGGACGGGCCGGCGGCTCACCGCACTCACCGCACCGTCTGGACCAGCACCACCGTCACGTTGTCCGCGCCGCCGGCGGCGTTGGCCGCCTCGACGAGCTCGTTCACGGCGCGTCGCAGGTCCCCGTGGGCGCCGCGGAGGACCTCGGCGATGCGCGCGTCGGGCACCATGCTCGACAGGCCGTCGGAGCAGAGGAGGAGCGCGTCGCCGAGCTCGAGCTGGACGCGGTTCACGTCCACCTCGACCGCCGCCTTCATGCCGAGCGCGCGGAGGATGACGTTCTTGTGCGGGAACGCCTTCACCTCCGCCGGCGAGAGGGTGTGGGCCTTCAGGTGCTCGTTGAGCAGCGAGTGATCCTCGGTGAGCTGCTGGAGCGCGCCGCGGCGGAAGACGTAGGCGCGGCTGTCGCCCACGTGGCCGACGAGGGCGGAGCTGCCCTCGCGGGGGAACGCGACCGCGACGATCGTGGTCCCCATGCCGTGCAGGCGCTCGTCCGTCCGGGCGCGCTCGTGGATCCGGAGGTTCGCGAGCTTCACCCCGGTGACGAGCCGGTTCTCGTCGTAGCTGCGCTTCGGGTCGAGCTTGAACGGCCAGGTCGCGTCCTCGTCGCGGCCGGTGAGCCGGAAGAACTCCGCCATCTCCTCGACGGCGATGCGGGAGGCGACCTCGCCCGAGGCGTGGCCGCCCATCCCGTCGGCGACGCAGTAGAGGCTCTCCTCCGGCAGGAGGAGGAAGGCGTCCTCGTTGTGGGTCCGCTTGCGACCGACGTCGCTGGCACCGGCGTGGCTGAGGCGCATCGCGCCAGAACCTAACCCGGGATCGCGCCTGGGTCGAGGGCGTGCACGCTTCGTACGGGGCGGCCGCTGGCGCGCTCCGGCCGCGCTCCCTAGAGGAGGGAGGTGCGCTGGCGGTTCGGGCGATACGAGCTGGACGTGGCGCGCCGAGAGCTGCGCGTGGACGGCGCGCTCCGTCCGCTGCAACCCCGGGTGTTCGACGTGCTCGCCTACCTCGTGGCCCACGGCGACCGCGTGGTCGCGAAGGAGGAGCTCCTGCGCGAGCTCTGGCCCGACGCGGTGGTCACAGACGCCTCGCTGCAGCGCGCAGTGAGCGTGGCGCGCCGGGCCCTGCAGGCGGCGGATCGGGGCCTCCTGCGCACCCACGCGC
>JAEYOU010000104.1 GCA_023411405.1 Pseudomonadota bacterium
TAGAAAGCTTTGGTGTCAGCGGAATACCGTTTTATGATGATGTAGATTTCATGAATGCCTTTGAGGACTGGATCCAGTCAGGAAGAATTATTGTAATGACTACCCAGGTACAGCATGAAGGCAGCAACATGAGTATTTATGAAGTCGGTCGCAAGGTAAAGGAAAAGTTTGAGCTGATTGAGGCTTATAATATGACGTTAGAGTCGGTTGTGACAAAGCTTATGTGGATTCTTGCACAAACCAGGGAACCTGCTGAGGTGAGCAAACTTTTCTATACACCTGTGCAGAAAGATATTCTCTGCTCTTATGATGAGAAATAGCAGAAATGGGAGGATGCTTTAAAAGTATTACCACAGTCTGCCAAGAGTAACTCTAAAAAGTACTACAGGGTAAGCCATTAATTATTGCCTTAAATAATGTGATAAACTTAATGGATATCTTTTGGACGGTAGATTATATATAGATAATAATAACAGCGAGAGAAGTATGAAATCCTTTGCAGTCTTACGAAAAAACATTTTGTTCTGTAATACCATGTGCAAATCAGCTGCCAGAAAACCGCAGAATGAATATAATTATAACTAAGTCCCCTTTATTTCCTGCTCTAATGTCCGAAAGTGTCCGTATCGAAAAAATCCGTCATAGTAATCTCAAAATAGTCGCACAGCTTTTTAATTGTCACAATGCCGGGGCTATGGCTCTCGTTGCTCAAAATGCTTTTAATTGTCGGCTCAGGAACGCCCGCGTTATAACTTAAGGCGTTCGGCGTTATCTCATGCTCCTTGCATAATGCTAAAATCCGCTCGGCGACGGCTTGTCTCATATCCATAAAAATCCTCCTCGTAGTGTTTTATCACTAATAACAGGATAATGCTTAATAAAATATTTTGTTAGTGATATACCACTACTGAAATTATGTGCTCTTGATTAGTAATATGACACTAATTAGGAGCATTATCTTATGAATTTATTTGAGAAAGGAAATGCCTATTGCTTCATTGGTTACAGAAAAATACCAATATTTTAATTATGTGCTATAATTAGAAATTACTTTATGAATTTATTTGAGAAAGAAAAAGCCAAAGCCTTAAGGCTCAAGCAAGTAACATGCCCTTATAGGGCTAGTGTAAGCCACCTGCTAAGCGGGGTGGTCTTTACCAGAAAAATACCGTAATAATATAGAGTGTATGAATACGCGCCCCTTCGCCCGCGATCTTATCCAAAGAACTGAAAAAATAGAATTATTAGATTCTGCATAACCGAGTTAGTTCTTTGGTATATTCCAAGCACGATTTCTGGGCGTTCAATATCTCTCCTCTAAGGTGAGATTTATTAAACGAAATATAATTAAGAAGGAGGATAGATGATGATGGTACAAAAACATATAACCTGTAACAGTCAGCCTGTTTGGGTTTTCGAAACTATTCTAGTATAATTAGGAGGAGCAAATGAAAAATAAGTTTGTCAAACAATTAGTAACATTGTTAGTTGTGGTTGTTCTCATAAGCGGTTCCATAGTGACAGCTTTCGCTGATACCGCAGCTACAACCACGGTTCAACCTGGACTTACCGTCCAACAGATGATGCAATCGCCGGATTCTCCGATTACAAGAGGAGAATTTGCTAGATTGGTCAATACATATTTGGGATTAACCGGCACTGGAACCGATTCATTTAAGGACGTGCCCGCAGAAAATCCATACGCAGCTGATATTGCGATGGCTAAGTCCACAGGCTATTTTACCGGCGACGGCCATGGCAACGTAAATCCTGATAAATTCATATCTGGATCCGAAGCAGTCATGGTCGTGAACTTCTTTATGACCTCCAAGCTGGGCTTCGATCTGTCCAAAGTAAATACCGACGAATCACTTAACGTTCCCGGGTGGGCTAAAACAGCCGCTTCTAATTTGTTAGATTTGACGATGGTTTCAAAAGACCTGGTCGAAAAACAACAATTGACTGTGGGAGACGCGGATAAATTCGCATCGTCGCTTGCCACCGCTTTAATGTTCCAGGGAAGCCCCTACGCGTTAAGCCAGGCTTCGCAAAAAGATGACTTTTACGCTTATAATAACCGCCAATTTCTGGCGACAGCCACTATTAGCGCCGGAAATATCGCGGCCTCGAGCGGTGGCAATGTCCGAGATCAGACGAATGCACAGCTAACATCCCTGGTAAGCGGGATAGCATCGCAGAAGAATCTGAAGCCTGGAAGCGATGAATGGAAGATCAATGAGATATACAATATGTATATGGATAACGACACGAGGACAAAATCGCTTGAGAAGCTAACTCCGGTATTTAACGACATAAAAGCGGCAAAAACCATAAGTGACTTAGACGCTGTTTCCGTAAAATATGCCGACAAGTTTTCACTGCAGCCATTTTATGAAATAGGACCTATCAGCGACGCTAAAAATGACGCTCGCAAATGGTCGGCAATAATACTACCAAACATGTCATACGGCCTGCCCGCGAACTATTACGCTGACAGTGCTCAGCTGGCACCCATTCAAAAAGCCCTGAAAGATCTATATGCCGATGAGTTAAAGTTTATTGGCGAAACCAATAATATTGACCAGCGTGCCCAAGCGTTATACGATATGCAGAAATCCGTAGTACAAAATAGAACGGTGGTCAATCTGGTTAGTGACATGGCTTTGCTGTACACGCCAACGACTTGGGACGATATGGGTCCAATTATCACGCGTGGAATCAACCCAGATTTGAAGTCTGCTTTGGAAAAATTACCTGTATATTGCCCTGACACAAAGTATATACAGTTTGTCAGCAGTTTATATACGGAGAACAATCTGGAGGCTTTAAAAGATGCTGCCATGATTTCCGTTTTAAGTTCAGTTGGAAGTTTACTGGGTGATAATTATCTTGACTTGACGGACAGCATGGTAGCCGCGATATATGGCAGCGCTCCCGCCAGGGCTCAAATTGATACTAGGGCTATGGCGGCAGTGGAAACCTTTTTGAAACCGGTTCTTTCCAACATGTACGCAGCGAAGTATGGGAACCAGAAAACAAAAGACGACGTGATGAAAATTGTAGAAGCGATCAGACAGAAACGCATAGACAGGGTTAACGCCCTGGACTGGATGAGCGCGGATACTAAGGTAAAAGCCGTTGAAAAGCTAAAGGCAATAACGGTGTATGTGGCTTATCCGGATAAACCGATTGACGAATTAAACTATGAAGTAACGGCCAAAGCAAACGGCGGAAATCTTATAGATTTGTATATGAGCTATAGTAAAGCTGCAATTGAAAAAGTGTTAGCTGATCTGCAAAAACCTGTAGATCAAAATAGGTGGAACTCAGTAACAACTTATTTAGTGGACGCAAATTATAGTCCAATGTCCAACTCAATTTGTATTCCGTCCGGAATCCTACAGGCACCGTTTTATGATCCGAACGGTACGTTTGAAGAGAATCTGGGAGGTATTGGTGCCATCATAGGACATGAATTTACGCACTCGGTTGACAACAACGGCGCAAAATACGACAAAAACGGCACTTTGACCGATTGGTGGACTGTTGCGGATTATGCGGCCTTTGAGGCAAAGACGAAAACAGTGGCTGACAAGCTATCGCAAATTACGTTTGCGGGTCAGCAAGTCAACGGCAATCTTACCGTGAGCGAGGCAATCGCGGATTTAGGTGGCTTATCCGCCGCATTGAGTATAGCAGAGGATAATAATTTAGATACGGGAGCTGTATTTAAAGCATGGACGAATGTATGGGCGTTTCGCGCGGCTCAGGAGACCGCCGTGTATATAATGTCATCTGAAACGCATCTTTCGCCTAAACTTAGGGCTAACTTTATATCATCACAACAGGATGCATTCTACAAGGACTTCAACATCCAGCCGGGTGACGGTATGTATACGGCTCCCGAAGATCGAGTTAATGTTTGGTAGTATATATGGATGAACTTCACTAATTAGTCCGTCTTTTTCAACACAATACCGCATACCGTAACTTTTGAGATTTTGAACAGCAAAGCAAAAACGATAGGTAAACCCATAATACAGGGCAAATTCATGTCCTGTATTATTTTTTTGTGTACAACAATAAACCCCCGGCTTAGCCGGGGTGAGCCATAAGGATTTAGCTTCAAGTGGAAAAAATAAAGCCTCAAATGTTAGAATAGTGTGGGCTCGCCAACCACATTATTGAAAGCTATAATATAAATTTTCATAATATATTAAAATTAATTTTCCATAATATTACAATAGGCTTACGATAATATTATATTTTGCTCCTCCCCTAAATTTACCAATTTATATCGAATATAATATAAGGTAACTGATTTAATTAAATCAAATGATTATTTTTAAAGTTAGGGGGCTAGTAAATATATGAAAAAGTTCATATGTATTTTCCTGGCATTAGTACTTGTCATGTCTTCATCAATGGTATTTGCCAAAAACGGCAATGGAAACGGTTCTAATGGACATGGCTCTAATGGAAATGGGAATGACAAAAAGTACTACGACAAAAAGGAAGATTACCGAAAGTCTTTAGAGGTCTTGAAGGAAATTCTTCGGAATTACAACGAAGATATTGATGAAGATGATGAGTATGACGAAGATTATGCAGAAGACATAATAAATAAGATATTAGATTTAAAGCATAAAAATAACGATCAATCTACATCAATTTTTATCAATGGAAAAGAGTATCTTTTAAATGATGGGAATGTAATAAAGTATAAGAATTATCAATTACCTACAAAACCGATAACGGAGG
>JAEYOU010000116.1 GCA_023411405.1 Pseudomonadota bacterium
GCGCAGGTGTACGTGTCCGACTGGCTCGACGTCCTCGAGGCCGCGCTGCGCGAGGTGGCGGCCGCGTCGGCCGCGCCGGAGGAGCGGCTCTCGAGGCTCCGCGGGGCCGCGCAGCGGGCGCTCGCCGTCGCGACCGAGCAGGTGTACCAGGCCGAGGAGATCCTGCTGCGGCGGGACACCCACGTGCTCCGGCGCGCCTGGATCAACCCGGCCGATCCGGAGGAGGTCTGGCGCGTCCTCCGCGAGCAGCTCGCCACGATGGAGGTGCCGAGCTTCTTCTACTCCAGCTTCCTGGAGACGCCGGCCGGAGCGGCGCGGCTGGACTTCCACTACTCGCGCACCGACACGGTCGCGCTCGACCCCGGGGGCGCGCCCTTCCCCGCGCCCCGGCTCGTCCCCGGCACCCTCACCGAGGCCCGGCGGCACGCGTTCGTCGTCATGCCGATCCGCGCGCGAGGCACCGAGCGCGGGTTCCTCGTCTGCGAGATCGGGCCCGTGGGCGGGCCAGGCTACGAGAACCTCGTCGGCCAGCTGTCGGCGGCCCTGGAGCTGCGCGCCCTGCTCGCCGAGGTCCGCGGCTACGCCACCGAGCTGGAGGCGCGGGCCGAGCAGCGGACGGCGCAGCTCCGCGAGGCGCAGCGGCTGGTGGTCGACACCGCCCACCGCGCGGGCATGGCCGAGGTCGCCGTGGGCCTCACCCACAACCTGGGCAACCTCCTCACGAGCGTCGGGGTGTCGACCGAGCGCATCCTCGACGTCTCGAACGGCCTCCAGATCGACGGGATCACGCGGGCCGCGGACCTCGTCTCGACCCCGGGGGACCGGGCCAGGCTCCTGGAGGACCACGGGCGCGCCGCGCTCCTGGCCGAGTATCTCCGCCGCTCCGCCGAGGATCTGGGCAAGGCCCGGGAGGCCGTCCGGGCGGAGGCCGGCGTCCTCACGGACCGGATCGGGCTCATCCGCGAGACGGTCCGGATGCTCCAGGAGTACGCGCGCGGCCGGGATCTGCGCCGGATGGAGCCGCTCGACGTGGGCGCGGTCGTGGAGACCGCCCTCCACGTCCAGGAGAGCACGCTGTCGCAGCACGCCGTCCGCGTCGTCCGGGATCTCTATCCGGTGCCGCCGATCCTCGCCGAGCGCTCGACGCTGGTGCACGTCCTCGTGAACCTCGTGAAGAACGGGGTCGAGGCGATGCGGCAATGCCCGGACGGGCGGCGGGTCCTCACCATCCAGGCCCGCCGCGACGCGGACCGGGTGGAGGTCCGGGTCGCGGACGTGGGCGAGGGCATCCCGGAGGCGCACCTGCTCCGGATCTTCGAGTACGGGTTCACGACCAAGCAGGGAGGCCACGGCTTCGGCCTCCACACCTGCGCCAACCACGTCGCGCAGCTCGGCGGGACGATCCACGCAGAGAGCCCTGGCGCCGGCCTGGGGGCGACCTTCGTGGTCCGGCTCCCGGCCGCCGCCTCCGGACCCGGCGGCAGCGCGTAGCCGCCGCTCAGTGCAGCCGCCCCGCGAGCCGCGCCACGGCGGCGGTCAGCTCCGCCGGATCGATCGGCTTCGCGAGGTACCCCTGGAACCCGGCCTCCTGGGCGGCGCGCCGGTTCTCGGCCTGCGTGTACGCCGTCAGCGCCGCGGCGGGGACGCTGCCGCCGGCGACGGGATCCAGCGCGCGGACCCGGCGCATGAGCTGGTAGCCGTCCTCGCCCGGCATGCCGAGGTCGGAGAGGAGCACGTCCGGCGGCCGCTCGGCGATGGCGCGCAGCGCCTCGGGCGCCGATCCCGCCACCGCCACCACCGCGCCCGCCTGCTCCAGCACCTCGCGCACCACCTCGCGCGAGTCGGGATCGTCGTCCACCACCAGCACCCGCAGGCGCGAGAGGCCGGCGAGCGGCCACGGTCCCTCGGCGGACAGCGGGACCCCCGCGCGCGGCGCCGCGGGGACGGCGTGCGCCCGCCGCGGCGCGGCCGACGGGAGCCGGACCACGAACGTCGACCCGCGCCCACGCCCGTCGCTCTCGGCGCGCACGGACCCGCCGTGCGCCTCCACCAGGTGACGCACCAGCGCGAGGCCGAGCCCCAGGCCGCCGTGCGCGCGCGTGGAGGAGGAGTCCGCCTGCCGGAACCGCTCGAAGAGGTGCGGGGTGAAGGAGGGATCGATCCCGACGCCGGTGTCGCGCACCGCGATGACCACGTCCTCACCCTCGCGGTCGAGCCGGACCTCCACCCGCCCGCCGTTGGGCGTGAACTTGACCGCGTTGGAGAGGAGGTTCCAGACGACCTGCTGGAGGCGGCCCTGATCCCCGGCCACCTGCCCGGCCCGCGGCGAGAGCGACATCGCGAGCACGATCCGCCGCGCCGCGGCCGCCGTCCGGACCGCGTCGACGGCGGCCTCGACCACGGGGATGAGGTCCACGGTCCGCACGTCGAGGCGGAGCTCGCCCCGGAGGATGCGGGAGACGTCGAGCACGTCGTCCACCGTCTGCGCCTGCGCGGCCGCGCTCCGCTCGATCGTCTCGATCGCGCGCGCCGCGCCGGCGGCGTCGAGCTTGCCGAGCCGGAGGAGCCGCGCCCAGCCGAGGACGGCGTTGAGCGGCGTCCGCAGCTCGTGCGAGACGGTCGCCACGAACTCGTCGCGGGCGCGCGAGGCCTGCTCCGCGTCGCCGCGCGCGCGCACCTCCGCGTCCCGCAGCCGCGCGAGCTC
>JAEYOU010000125.1 GCA_023411405.1 Pseudomonadota bacterium
GAGCTCGCGCGAGCCCGGCCGGCCTCCTTCCCCGTCCGCGCACGGCTCCGGCCGTGTGCGGACGTCGCATTTCGGAGGAGGCGGGCTCCGCCCGCCGACGGCGCGAGGGCGCAGCCCGAGCAATCTCAGCCCCCCGCGCGCGGCAGCGACACCGTGAACCGCGCCCCGCCGAGCGGCCCCACGCCCGCCTCGATCCGCCCGCCGTGCGCCTCGACGATCCCCTTCGAGACGGCCAGCCCGAGCCCCGTTCCACCCGGCTTGCGCGTGCAGAACGGCTCGAAGAGCCGCGCCCGGAGGTCCTCCGGGAGCCCGGGGCCGGAGTCCGAGATCGCGAGCCGCGCGCCCTCCGGCCCTTCCTCGACGGCGACCTCGATCCGGCCGTCCCGGCCCGCGGCCTCGGCGGCGTTCCGGAGCAGGTTCAGCACCACTTGCCGGAGCTTCCCTCCGTCGGCCCGGGCGCGCGCCGCCCCGAAGACGCGCACGTCCACGCCCTCGAGCAGCGCCGTCCCGGCGAGGCGGGCCACGACCTCGTCGCACAGGGCGCGCAGCTCGACCGGCTCCGGCTGGAGCGTCACGGGCCGCGAGAGATCGAGGAGCCCGTCGACGATGAGCTTCGCGCGCATCGTCTCGTCCTCGATCACCCGGAGGTCGGCCTGGGCGGCGGCGTCGGCCCGCTTCGCGAGGAGCCGGGTGTAGCCGAGGATCACGGCGAGCGGGTTGTTGATCTCGTGGGCCACGCCCGCGGCGAGGCGGCCGATCCCGGCGAGCTTCTCCTGCCGCACCAGCTTCTCCTGGTGCTCCTCGAGCGCGGCCGTCATGGCGTTGAACTGCCGCGCCAGGGCGCCGAACTCGTCGTCGCGGTCGACGGCGATCCGGGTGGCGAGGTCGCCGGCGGCGAGCCGGACCGCGCCCTGGTGGAGCCGCGAGACCGGCCCCGCGACCGAGCGCAGCACGAAGAGGCCGACGCCGGCGGCGACGAGGGGCGCGAGCACGACGAGGGCGAGGGTCCAGTGGAAGGCGCCGGCCTGGAGCGCCGAGACCTCCGCCTGCGCGGCGGCGATCGACGCCTCGTGGCGGCGGACGAGGAGGTCGACGCGGTCCTGGATGAGCGAGACGAGCGCCTGCGCCCGCCCGTGCTCCGCCTGGACGTCGGCCCGGTCCTGCTTCAGCACCGCCGGGACGATGCGGCCGCGGAACACGTGGTCGAGCTCGGCGCTCGCCCGCGCGATGTCGTCCACGGCGGCCCGCGCGTCCGCGGAGCCCGCGTGGATCCGGACGCGCGCGGTGAGCGCCGCCACGCTCCCCGCGGCCTCGTCGTAGAACCCCAGGTGGCTGTGGTCACCGAGGATGATCGTGTGCGCCTGGTGCGCGTACTGGTCCCGCACCGCGCTCGCGAGCTCGAGCGCGAGGCGGACGCCCTCGACCTGGTCGCGCAGGCCCACGATCCTCGCGCCCATGACCCGCATGTGGAGGTGCAGCACCGTCGCGCCGAGCGCGAAGATCGAGACGAGGAGCGCGAACGCGAGGAACAACCGGCGCGCCGTGCCGGACGTGCGGCGGGGCATGCGAGGGATCATACCCGCCCGGATCGGGCCCGCGAGAGCCCGCGTGATCGCGCGACCGGTCGCGCCCGGGGCGCCTCGGGCGCCTGCACGCCGGCCCGCCCGCACGGCCGCGCCCCGCCCAGGCAGCTCCGGCGCGCCGCGACCTCGGCCCGATTCGCCCGTTCCCCTCCCCCGGCAGGTCGTCTAATCTCCGGGTGTCACGACGTGGAGGACGACGATGCCGGTCAGCAAGAAGCGGAAGAAGGATGGCAAGGCAGTCCACCGGAAGGTCAGCACCCCGGAGTCGGGCGAGGCGCATCCGCACGGCCCCGACGGCGCCCCAGCCCCGGGTACGCCGACCCGGATGGCCGGAAAGCCGAGCAACCCGTTCGTCGCGCAGCAAACGCGGCGCGCGTCGCAGCGCGGCCGCTGAGTTGGGATCGAGCGGGGGCAGCGCGAAGCGCACCCGCGGAGCGCGCCCGGCGATCCCGGTGGCCGCGCCCTGGTCGGTCTATCTCCTGCGCTGCTCGGACGGGACGCTCTACGCGGGCGCCACCGCGGATCTCGATCGCCGCGTGCGCCAGCACGAGGCCGGTCGTGCGGCGCGCTACACGCGCGCGCGGCTCCCGGTGGCGCTCGTGTGGTCCGAGCACGCCCGCGATCGGAGCGCCGCGCTCCGCCGGGAGGCTGCCCTGAAGCGGCTCACGCGCGCCGAGAAGCTCGCGCTCGTGCGGGGGCGCACCGCGCGGAGGTCCGGGCGCCGCCGCTGACTCCACCTCTGGGGTCCGTCGCCGGACGGGCCCTGTGCGCACCTTCTCCGTGAGCTGGATCCCTGGAACGCCGGGCTCAGGCGCGGGCGCGGTCGCGGGATGGGGGGGAAGATGCCGGAACGTGCCGATGGGAGCGTCCGCTGGATCTTGCAGCGCACCGCCAAGGCCGCCTTGGCCGGGGCGCTGACCGCGGCGGGGATGCACCACGCGGTGGGGCTGCTGCGGCGGCGCAGGGCGGGCGGACGGCGGGTGCTGATCCTCTCGTACCACCGCGTGACGCAGGACTTCGCCGCCGACGCCCGCGAGGGACTCGCGTCCCTCCTCGTGTCGGTGGACACGCTCCGCCGGCAGCTCGAGCTCGTCGGACGATCCCGGGAGCTCGTCTCGCTCGCGGACGCGCTGCGGATCCTGGACGAGCCGCCCGGCGCCGGCCGCGGCGACGTGGCCGCGGTCACGTTCGACGACGGCTACGCGGAGGTGGTCGAGCACGCGTTCCCGGTCCTCGCGCGGCTGCAGATCCCCTTCTCGGTCTTCGTCCCGACGAGCCTCGTCGGGACCGAGCACCGGCTCCCGCACGACCGGCTCCACGGTTGCCTCCGCGAGCTCGCGCTCCGCGGGATCGCGTACGAGCGCGCCGGGCTCCCCGGGCAGCTCCAGCTCCTCCTCTCGGCCTGCGCGGAGCGCGGCCCCGCCGCGACCCTGGACCGGCTCATCTCGCGGCTCCCCCACGATCGGCTGCTCGCGATCGCCGACGCGCTGGAGCGACGGCTCGGGCGCGCCGAGCAGGACCTCCCCGATGGGACGCGGCTCGTGCGGTGGGAGCACCTCCAGGAGCTCCAGGCCGCGGGCGTGGACGTGGGCGGTCACACGATGACCCACGCCGCCCTCGGCAACCTCTCGCTGGCGGAGGTGCGCCGCGAGGTCGAGGGGTGCCGGGATCAGCTCGCGAACCGCCTCGGCGCCCGCCCGCGTCACTTCGCGTACCCGAACGGCCACCACTCGCCCGCCGTGCGGGAGATCGTCGCGCGCGCCGGGTTCGCGGCGGCGGTGACGATCGACGACGAGGAGAACCGACACGGCGGCGATCGCTTCTCGGTGAAGCGGAAGGTGCTCTGGGAGAACACGACGCTCGGCCCCGTCGGGTGGAGCCGCTCGGTGGCGACCTGCAACATCAACGACGTGTTCACCACGCTCCGGCTCAGCCGGCCCGTCCTGGGGGAGCGGCCCGACCCGGTCCCCGAGCCGGCGCAGGCCGGGGAGCGGGTGGCGGGGTGAAGATCGCGCTCGTGGGGAACTGGCCGCCGCCCTACGGTGGCGTCGCCGTGCACGTCGCTGCGCTGGCCCGGGCGCTCCGTGCGCGCGGCGACGACGTCCTCGTGCTCGACCTCGGAACCGGCGGGCACGCCGGCCCCGGGCTCCGCCCCGCGCGGGGCCCCGTCCTGCTG
>JAEYOU010000128.1 GCA_023411405.1 Pseudomonadota bacterium
CCTCCACTCCGCGCTCGACGCCCTCGCGGACCGGTTCGGCGAGGGCGCGGTGGTCCGCGCCGACCTGGCCGGTCGCCGCCCGCACGGGCCGGAGGACGAGGACGAGTGACCGGGACCCCCGGCTTCCCCGGCGCGCCCGCGCGGCCCACCTTTCAGGCCATGATCGGTCCGGGACGAGAGAGCGGCGCGGTGCCCGTCCACGGAGTGGAGGAGCTCGACGCGCGGGCCGACGCCCTGCGAGCGCTCGCCTGCTCGCCGGTCCCCTTCCTGGTGGCCGGGGCGTACGCGCTGTTCGAGTACACCGGGATCTACCGCGACACGAAGGACCTCGACCTGTTCCTCCGCGCGCGCGACCTCGACGCGGCCTTCAAGGCGCTCGAGGAGGCGGGGTTCCGGACGGAGCTCACCGACCCGGTCTGGATCGGCAAGGCCTGGCGCGGGCCCTGGTTCGTGGACCTCATCTTCTCGTCGGGGAACGGCGTCGCGGTGGTGGACGACGCCTGGTTCGCGTACGCGCGGCCGGGCCGCGTGTTCGACGTCCCGGTCCTGCTCGCGCCGCCGGAGGAGATGGTCTGGTCGAAGAGCTTCGTGCTCGAGCGGGAGCGCTACGACGGCGCCGACGTGAACCACCTCCTGCACGCCTGCGGCCGCTCCCTCGACTGGGCGCGGGTGCTGGCGCGCTTCGATCGGTACTGGGAGGTGCTGCTCTCGCACCTCATGCTCTTCCGGTTCGCGTACCCGGGCTCGAAGGGCGACGTGCCGGACTGGGTGATGGACGAGCTGCTGGCGCGGGCGGGCGCTCCGCGGTCCCACCCGAGCGCGCCCCACGACATCTGCCGCGGGAACCTGATCTCGCGCGTGCAGTACCAGCACGATCTCGATCGCGGCCTGGGCGACGGCCGCCGCTGGGACGAGGCGGACCGGTTGGTTCGGGAGGCGGAGGATGGCGGAGGGGAGCTCGAGCTTCCGGCTGGCCGCGGTCGGTGACCTGCACTGCCGGCAGGACCAGCACGGCCGGTACCGCGAGATGGTGAAGGCGGTGAACGGGGAGGCCGAGGGGCTCGTCCTCGCCGGGGACCTCACCGATCACGGCAAGCTCGAGGAGGCGCACGTGCTCGCGGAGCAGCTCGCCCTCCTGCGGGTCCCGTGCGCCGCGGTCCTCGGGAACCACGACTTCGAGCACGGCCACGCGGACGAGATCGTGCGGATCCTCACGGAGGTGAACGTGAAGGTCCTCGACGGCGACTACACGGTCTTCAACCACCGGCTGGGGGTCGCGGGCGCGAAGGGCTTCTGCGGCGGGTTCGACCGCGGCATGCTCCAGGCGTTCGGGGAGCCGGCGATCAAGGCGTTCGTGCAGGAGGCGGTCAACGAGGGGCTGAAGCTCGAGGCGGCGCTGGGGCAGCTCGACGTCGAGAAGCGCGTGGTGCTCCTGCATTACGCGCCGATCACGGCGACGATCGAGGGCGAGGAGCCGGGGGTCCAGGCCTTCCTCGGCACGGGCCGGCTGCTCGCGCCGTGCGAGGCGTTCGGGGCGAAGGCGGTCGTCCACGGGCACGCGCACCACGGGCGGCTCGAGGGTGTGACGCCCAAGGGGATCCCGGTCTTCAACGTCTCCATGCCGCTCCTCCGCAAGCACATGGACGACAAGCGGTTCCGGGTCATCGAGGTGTGAGGCCGCACCTCGTGCCCGATGCCGTGCCCGCGCCCGAGGACCTGTTGCTTCCGTACGCAACCGTACGCCGCCTCCGCGCCTCCGCCCGGGCCCCCGGGCTCCGGCGCTCCGGCGCTCCGGCGGCTGTGGCGGCTGTGGCGCGGTGGGGTACGGAGTCGAAGGGTGAACGGAAAACGGAGCTCAGTGCCGCAGCGGCGGCGGCCCCGCGGCCTTCCGCACCCGCTCCAGGATCTCGTCCATCCCGACCGACTTCGGGATGTAGCCCTGGGCGCCGAGGAGCTCGGCCTCCCACTCGAAGCCGTAGGCGGAGAGGATCAGGATCGGCACGGCGGCGCTCTTCGCGTCGCCGCGCATCCGCTCCATCACGCCCCAGCCGTCGAGCACGGGCATCTTGAGGTCGAGGAGGACGATGCCGGGGGCCTCCTCGGCGACCTTGGCGAGCGCGACCTCGCCGTTGTTGGCCATCTGTACGGGATAGCCGGCGTCGGTGAGGACCTCCGAGAGCGCCTCGCGGAAGTCGTCGTCGTCGTCCACGACGAGGATGTACTGGCCGGGCGTCATGCCGGGGTCTCCGCTCGCCCTGAGCCTGTCGAAGGGCCGCGCAGGGTCCGGACGATCTCGGCCGCGATCCGCCGGGCCTCGGCGAGCGCGCCGGCCGGGAGCGTCACGGCCCCGACGACGGGGTGGCCGCCGCCGCCGTACCGCTCGCAGATCACGCTGATGTCGTGGACGCGGCGGTGGCGCGCCCAGGGGTTGGAGCCGACGGAGACCTTCGTGCGCTTCGGATCGCGCGACACGACGACAGTGTACGCCGCGTCCGGGAAAAGGTCGTACGCGATGAACTTGTTCGCCGCCTCGACGGCGGTATCGCCGAGGTCGATCTCGACGACGCCGTCGACGAGGCGCGCGTGCGCGCGCACCACCTCGATCGCGCCCCGGTGCCTCTCGAGGATCGGGGCGAGCGGCGCGGTGACCCAGGGCTCCGCGGCGATGGCCTCGAGCGGTCGCCGCTGCATCGCCTCGATGAGCCGGGCCGGCAGCGCGGGGTCCTTCGTCGCCTCCAGGAGCGTCATGATCCGCAAGGCGGGCTCGGCGAGCTCGACCGCGGTCCGCGGCGAGTCGAAGCGCGCCGCGTCGATGACGTCGGCCCAGCGGAGGAGGTCGGCGAGGTCGGGCGCCCGCCAGTCGAACCGCTCGGCGAGCACGCGGGCCATGAACCCGGTGTTGCTCGGGGCGGCGGGATCCCAGAACTTCTGCCCGGAGCGGTCGGCCTCGAAGGCGGCGCGGTCGGCCGGGGTGGGGAAGGCGCTGGCGTGGTGGTCGAACCACCAGTGAAGCCGGGGCGAGAAGCGGAAGTCGACGCACGCGACCAGCTCCGCGTCGAACGCGTCGGCGGGGAAGGGGTCTCCCTGCTGGTGCTGGAGCGGGCGGTAGCGGATCGCGCCCTCGCCGGCGTTCAGCCGCTCGCGCGCGAAGCGGCCGAACAGGGCCGCCGAGGCGCAGCCGTCGAAGCAGTTGCCGTGGTACAGGATCTGGAGCGACATCGGCGCGGGAATGTAGTGACCCCGGCAGCATAGCGTCAATGCGAGCGCCGGGGCTCTCCGGCGCGGTGACCGACCCGTCGGGGGAGACGTTGGCGGGGCGCGCCGCCCGGCACGCCGCGGCGCAGGCGGGCAGCGCGAGCGCCTGTGTCGGCGGGCCAGTTCACCTTTTGTGATGGTGTGGGTCCGCGCACGTGCGCGCGGGACGGCCGGGCGCGGGCGCGGGCTCGTCCCCGGGTTCGTCCACGGGCGCGGGATCGACGGCGCTGCGGCGCAGGCCCGTGGCGCGAGGTGGCGGGCGTGCGTTTGGGCGGGTTACACTCGCATCCCGAATGGACGCGATCCGCGTCGGGGCCCTCCTCGACGACAAGAAGTTCGATCTCCGGCTGACCCTGCTGGCGGGCAAGCAGGGGCTGTCCCGGCGCATCAGCGCGTCGCGGATCCAGAAGCCGGGCCTCGTGCTCGCGGGGTTCACCGAGTACCTGCACAAGGAGCGCGTGCAGGTGTTCGGGAACACGGAGATGAGCTACCTCGCCACCCTCCCGCCCGACCGCGTCGCCGGCGTCATCCACGACTTCTTCGCGCAGGACGTCGCCTGCCTGGTGGTGACGAAGGGGCTCGAGGTCCCGCCGGCGCTCGTCGGGGCCGCCGACGAGGCGGGCGTGCCGCTGCTCCGGACGACGCACCTCTCCTCGACCTTCATCGAGGCGGTCCAGACCTGCCTCGAGGACGTCCTCACGGCGCAGACCTCGATGCACGGCGTGCTGCTCGACGTCTTCGGCGTCGGCATCCTGCTCCTCGGGAAGTCGGGCATCGGCAAGAGCGAGATCGCCCTCGACCTCGTCATGCGCGGGCACCGGCTCGTGGCCGACGACATCGTGGACGTCCGGCGCCGCACGGCCGACTCCGTGGTCGGCGCGGGCTCCGAGATCATCAAGCACCACATGGAGATCCGGGGCCTCGGGATCATCAACATCAAGGACCTCTTCGGCGTCGCCTCGATCCGCGACCGGAAGAAGATCGAGATCGTGCTCGAGCTCGTGGAGTGGGACCCCAGCGTCGAGTACGATCGGCTCGGCGTCGAGGACCGAAAGTTCCGGATTCTCGACGTGGAGATCCCGATGCTCATCGTCCCGGTGCGCCCGGGCCGCAACATGACCACCATCGTGGAGGTGGCCGCGCGCAACCACCTCCTCAAGCTCCAGGGCCACCACTCGGCCCGCGAGTTCCAGGACAAGCTGAACCGCGCCATCGCGGTGGCGCCGGGCCGCCGCATCGGGGAGCTGGACGTCGAATGAGCGAGCGGGAAGAGGGCGGTGAGCGTCGCCAGGGCATCCGGATGCTGATCCTCACCGGCCTGTCCGGCGCGGGGAAGTCGACCGTGCTGCGGGCGCTCGAGGACGTCGGCTACTACTGCGTCGACAACCTCCCCATCATCATCGTCGAGAAGCTGCTCGAGCTCTCCGGCCACACCGCCGGCGAGGTCTCGCGCATCGCCCTGGGCGTGGACGCGCGCGAAGGGCGGTTCCTCTCGGAGGCGCCGCGCGTCATCCAGGAGCTCCGCGACAAGGGCGCGGAGGTCGAGGTGCTGTTCGTCGACTGCTCGGACGAGGTGCTCATCCGCCGGTACTCGGAGACGCGCCGGCGGCACCCGATGGCGGGCGAGGGGACGGTCGCCGACGGGATCGCCGCCGAGCGCCGGGCGCTCGCCGACCTGAAGGCCCTCGCCGACGAGGTCATCGACACCACCACCCTCAACGTCCACGAGCTGAAGCGCCTCGTCACGCGCCGCTCGGTCGACGGCGAGACGAAGCTCGGGCTGACGGTGGTCTCGTTCGGCTTCCGCTTCGGGGTCCCGACGCACGCGGACCTGGTGCTGGACGTCCGGTTCCTGCCGAACCCGTACTTCATCCCCGAGCTGAAGCCGCACCCCGGCACCGACCCGCGCGTGGCGGAGTTCGTCCTCTCGCAGGCCGACGCGCGCGCGTTCCTGGAGCGCCTCTCCGACCTGCTCCAGTTCCTCATCCCCCGGTACCGCAACGAGGGGAAGAGCTACCTCACGATCGCCATCGGCTGTACCGGCGGGAAGCACCGCTCCGTAGCCCTGGCCGCCGCCCTCGCCGACAGGCTGTCCTCGGGCGGGCAGCCGATCAGGCTCTGGCACCGCGACGTCGACAAGGAGTAGCCGCGCGGGCCTGCGCGCCGGCGCGCGCGGGAGAGTGGCTTGCCGCTCTCCTCGGGGCTATGGTACGCCCGCCGGCCGGCTTCCGGGGCCCGGTCGCGCCGAACGGACCCGGAGGGCAGGACGGAACGCGCCACCATGGTCGGAATGGTCGTCGCCACGCACGGGCAGCTCGCGGAGGAGCTGGTCCGGACCGCAGCGCTCATCGTGGGTCCCCTCGAGCGGTGCGAGGGCGTCTCGATCACCGCGGGCTCCTCGATGGAGGAGGCCCGCAAGCGCCTCGGCGACGCCATCCAGCGCGTGGACGCCGGGCAGGGCGTCCTCATCCTCACCGACATGTTCGGGGGCACCCCCGCGAACCTCGCCCTCACCTTCCTCGACGACGAGATCGAGGTCGTCACGGGCGTGAACCTGCCGATGCTCCTGAAGCTCGCCACCGGCCGGGCCGACAACCTCGGGCTGCGCCCCCTCGCGGAGCAGGTCACGAGCTACGGCCAGAAGAACATCACCCTCGCCTCCGAGCTCCTGCGCACCCGCGCCCGGAGCAACCGGAGCTAGCCGCCGGGGCATGAATCCCGGGCGCCGCGCGACCGTCTCCTCCCCGTGATCGTCCTCGTCCGCGTCGACAACCGCCTCCTGCACGGCCAGATCCTCGAGGCCTGGGTGCCGCGGCTGCGCATCGAGAAGGTCGTCGTGGCCGACGACGTCGCGGCCGGGAACCCGCTCGCGCTCGCGGCGATGACCCTCTGCGTCCCGCCCGAGCTGCCGATCGACGTCCGGCCGGTGCGGGACGTGGACTGGGCCACGCTCGCGACGGACGCGACGCGTGCGCTCGTGCTGGTGCGGGACGTGTCGGACCTCGCCCGGGCGCGCGCCGCGGGGCTCACCTCGAAGCTCGCGCCCAACGTCAACGTGGGCAACGTTCACTTCGCGCCTGGACGCCAGCCCGTCACGCCTTCGGTGTTCCTGGCCGACCCCGAGATCGAGGCCCTCCGGCTGCTCGCCGGCGCGGGGTTCGCGGTCGAGGCGCGCGCCATCCCCGCCGAGACCCCCACCGGGCTGGCCGAGATCGAACGCCGGTACGCCGCGGCCCGTTAGGTTACACTGACCTGGCTTTGGGCTACCTGATCCTAGGGCTCGTAGCGGGGCTGGCCGCCGTCGAGCGCAAGGGGTTCCTGCAGGCGATGCTCTCGCGGCCCATCGTCCTTGCGCCCGTGACGGGGTGGGCCCTGGGCGACACCGCTGGTGGGATCCTGCTCGCTCCCGTGCTGGAGCTGCTCTGGCTGGGCGCGGTCAACCTCGGCGCTGCGGTGCCCGCGCACGAGGCGCTCGGGACGACCGCGGTCGTGGGATCGGCGACGCTCGCCTCCCGGGCGCTCGGCACCCCGGTCACCCCCGAGATCGCCGCCTTCGCCGTGCTCCTCGCCGTGCCCGCCGCGCTCCTGGGCCGGGTGGGCGAGCGGGGCGCCGAGGCGTGGAACGCGCGCATCGCCTCGCGCGCAGAGGCCGCGCTGTCGGTCCACCACCTCCGGCGCGCCGCGCACTTCAACCTCCTCGGCCTCGGCATCTCGTTCGGCCTCTCGGCGCTCCTCGCGCCGCTCACCGCCGCGGTCGCGAGCTTCGTCATCGCCGCCGCGCTCCGTACCGCGCCGGGCCTGGGCTTCCCGCTGCGCGTCGGCTTCTTCGCGCTCGGCGCGTTCGCGTGCGCCGCGGGCGCCAAGGCGCTCCGGGCGAAGGCCGCCCCGCTCTCGTTCTTCGGCGCGGCGGCCGCGACCGCCGTCGTCGGCCTGTTCGTCCTCCTCACCGGGAGGGCCATGTGAGGGCGACCCCGAAGGATCTCGCCGGCCCGGCCCCGCTCTCGGCGCGCACGCTCGCGCGCGTGTTCTTCCGGAGCCTCTTCCTCCAGGCGACCTGGAACCGGCGCGGGATGCAGAACCTGGGGTTCGCCTACGCCATCGAGCCCGCGCTGCGGGCGCTCTACCCCGATCGCGAGCGGCTCGAGGACGCGCTCCGGCGGCACCTCGGCTTCTTCAACTGCCATCCGTACATGGCGGCGGCGATCCTCGGGGGCGCGATCTACCACGAGGAGCGCGTGGCCGCGGGCGTCGAGCCGCCCGAGTCGCCGCAGAACTACAAGCAGACGCTCCAGGGGCCGCTCGCCGCCATCGGCGACGGGTTCTTCTGGACGGCGCTCCGCCCGTTCTTCGGGGCGCTGGGCGCGGTCGGCGCGCTCTGCCTCGGCGTGCCGGCGATCGTCGCGGTGATCGTGATCTACAACCTCGTCCACCTCACCCTCCGCGTCGCGCTGTTCCGCGCCGGGTACAGCCGCGGCGACGCGCTCGTCCCGCTGCTCGCCCGGATGGCGCTGCCCGTCGTCGCCGACCGGCTCCGCACCGGAGGCGCGATGCTCGCGGGCGTGGCGGCGGGGCTGCTCATCCTGCGGGCGGGGACCCTGATCGGTCCTGGCGTCGGGCCGCTCCCCGGCCTCGCCGGGCTCCTCGTCGCGCTCGTGGCGCTCGCCGGGTACCTCGCCCTCGCCCGGGGAGCCCGCCTGTTCCCGTCGCTCTACCTCGCCGTCGCCGCCGGCGTCGGCGCGGGCTTCCTCCTCGACTACCTGCCAGGGAGCCGCTAGCCGATGACCCGCCAGGTCCGCACCTTCGTCATCGTCAACACGCTCGGGCTGCACGCGCGGGCCGCCGCGCAGCTCGTCCAGACCGCCAACCGGTTCCGCTCGGAGGTGCTGGTCGAGAAGGATGGCATGGAGGTCAACGGGAAGAGCATCATGGGCGTGCTCACCCTGGCCGCGGCCAAGGGCTCGGAGATCAAGGTCGCGGTCGAAGGCGAGGACAGCGAGCTCGCGCTGGGCGCGCTCGCGAAGCTCATCGAGTCGGGCTTCGGAGAGACATGAGCCAACCGCCCGCCCTCACCCTGGTCGGCCTCGCGGCGTCCCCCGGGATCGCCCTCGGGCAGGTCTGGACCATGGAGCGGCGGCGGGTGCAGACGCCGAAGCGGCGGCTCGCGCTCTCCGAGGTCGAGGGCGAGCTGGCCCGGTTCCGGGCGGCGCTCGAGGCGTCGGACGCGCAGCTCGACGAGGTGCGCAAGAAGGTCGAGGCGAACGGCGGCAGCGGCGCCGGCGAGCACACCGCCATCATCGACATGCACCGGATGATGCTCCACGACGAGATGCTCGTGGGCGAGGTGCGGCGGCTCGTGGCCGAGGAGCGCGTCAACCCGGAGTGGGCGGTGAAGCGCGCCGCCCGGCGGATCAAGAGCCTCTTCCACCAGGACGCGGACGAGTACTTCAAGGAGCGGCGCGCCGACGTGGACTTCGTCGGGGAGCGGCTCATCAAGAACCTGCTCGGCCTCGCGCCCGACGTCGAGGGGAGGCCGCCCGAGGGGGCGATCATCGTCGCCCACGACCTCTCGCCCGCGGACACCGCCGTGCTCCTCCACGGCGCCAAGGTCAGCGCGTTCGTCACCGAGGTCGGCGCCCGCACCTCGCACACCGCCATCGTCGCCCGGGCGCTCGAGATCCCGGCCGTGGTCGGCGTGAGCCGCATCACGGCGGTCGCCGGGCGCGGCGACTGGATCATCGTGGACGGCACGCGCGGCGTGGTGCTCGTCCACCCGACGCCGGCCGAGCAGGCGGACTACGCGGCGGCGCGCGAGAAGCTGCTCCGCGAGGAGCAGGAGCTCCTGCGCACGCGCGACCTCCCGGCCGTCACGCGCGACGAGGTCCACGTCCGGCTCGGCGGCAACATCGAGTTCGCCGAGGAGGTCCCGAGCCTGCTCGCGCACGGCGGCGAGGCGGTCGGCCTGTACCGGACCGAGTACCTGTTCCTCGGCCGTCACGATCTCCCGACCGAGGAGGAGCACTACCAGAACTACCGCCGCATCCTCGAGGCGGTCGGCCGCCGGCCGGTGACCATCCGGACCTTCGACCTCGGCGGCGACAAGCTCCCGCCCGGCATGCGGCTCCACGCCGACAACCCGGCGCTGGGCATGCGCGCGATCCGCTACTGCCTCCGCCACCCGGAGCTGTTCCGCACGCAGCTCCGGGCGCTCTTGCGGGCGTCGGTCCACGGGAACCTCAAGATCATGTTCCCGATGATCTCGGGCGTCGCCGAGCTGCGCGCCGCGCGCAAGGCGCTCGACGACGCGCAGGCGGAGCTCACCCGCGAGACCATCCCGACGCGGAAGGTGCCGGTGGGGATCATGGTCGAGCTCCCGAGCGCGGCGGTGATCGCCGACCGGCTCGCGAAGGAGTGCGACTTCTTCTCGATCGGGACGAACGACCTGCTCCAGTACACGATCGGCATCGACCGGCAGAACAAGGACGTCGCCTACCTCTACAAGCCGCTCCACCTCTCCGTGCTCCGGATGATCAAGGGCGTGTGCGAGGCGGCCCGCGCGGCCGGGATCACGGTCTCGGTCTGCGGCGAGATGGCCGGCGATCCGCTCCACACCCTGGTCCTCATCGGCCTGGGCGTGAACGAGCTCTCCATGAACGGTCCGTCGATCCCGAACGTGAAGCAGGTGATCCGCGGCGCGAGCGTGGGCGAGGCGCGCGGGCTCGTGGAGCGGCTCCTCGGCCTCACCATGGCCGACGACATCGAGCGCGAGGTCCGGTGCGAGATGCACCGCCGTCACCCGGAGCTGTTCGAGTCCGCCGGCCTCCCGGGCGTGCCGCTCGGCTAGCCAGGCGGTCGCGCGGGTGCGACCTCCGCCGCCCGTTCGCGACGTTGACACCATCCGCGCTCGCCGCATAGGTTCGCACACCCCGCGAGGACCCCATGCCCATGAACGCCTCCCTCTTCACCTCCGAGTCCGTCACCGAGGGCCACCCGGACAAGATGGCCGACCAGATCTCGGACGCGGTCCTCGACGCCGTGCTGGCCCAGGATCGCAAGGGCCGCGTGGCCTGCGAGACGCTGCTCAAGACGGGCTACGTCATGATCGCCGGCGAGATCACCACGGCCGCGCGCGTCG
>JAEYOU010000321.1 GCA_023411405.1 Pseudomonadota bacterium
CTCGCCAGGGCGCACCAGCACCACATCCCCCAGCAGCAGTTTTTCCACCGGCAGGTTGATCACGCGCGAGCCGCGGCGCACGTTGGCGGTGGGTGGGCGCAGATCGAGCAGTTTCTCAATCGCCTTGCGGCTGCGATCCATGGCAAAGCTTTGCAGCGTGTTCGAGAGCGAGAAGAGGAACAGCAGCATCGCGCCTTCCGCCGGCGAACCGACCACCGCCGCACCCAGGGCTGCCAGGATCATCAGCAGGTTAACATCCAGGCGCTTCTCGCGCAGGGCGGCAATGCCATCCAGCAGGCCGTAATAACCGCCGGCTACGTATGAAAGGGACCACAGCACCCAGGGCAGGCTGCTGCCGGGCAGCAGGCTGGTGACGGCAAAAGCGGAGAGCCCAAATAAGGCATTCAGCACGGTGAGAATAATCTCGACCTTCTCACGCGTCAACCCCGGCTGCTTGGCCGGCGCCTGGGCCGGTGTGGCCTCTTCGATGACGGCTGCGCTGGCGCTGTCATAATCCGCCCGGGCGGTTTCTTGACCAATCAGGCTGGCGTGATTGAGCCGGACTTCGATGGTCCCGCTTTCGGATCCAGCGGCAAAGCGGGTTGCCGGCGCGGCAATATCGGCTAACTGGCGGTAATGCCCGGCCAGCGCTTCGCCCATCTGCCCGGCGCAGGCCGCGCAAGCTGCCGGCCCGCGGGAACGGCACTGCATCACCCGCGTCACGGCCTGCTGGCCTGAGGCATGGATCAGGTGAACCGCCTGTTCGCGCGTCAGCACGCGTGGGTCGTAGTCGATATTGAGTTTTCCACTTTCAAGATCCAGGTTAGCCCGCTCAATCCCCGCGTAGCCTTCCAATGTGTCACTTAAAACATCCGTGCAGCGTGAGCCATGTTCAGGTAGAGCATCGTTCGTCTTGTATAAGTTGGGTTGGCTCATTCCTTGTTCTCCCTTAGGATTTTAGCGTTGTTGTTCAATGTGGTTTTCCCTCGAGCCTGTTTTGCCTGGCAGTCAGGGCAGACACCATAATAGAGCATACGCGCACCAAGCAGCGCGTAGCCTGAGGTACGTTCGATCTCTTCATCAAGCTGTTCGACATGCGTGCTGGGTAGATCAACAATCCGGTGGCAGATGACACAGGCCAGGTTAATGTGCGGCGCGGTATCCGCATCATAACGGACGGCATCACTGCTGCCCACTTCACCCAACACATTGATCATCCCCAGGCGCGTCAGCGCCTCCAATGTATTATAAACCGTGGCCAGGCTAAACCCATCGCTGAGCGATGATGCATCTTCCCGGCGCAGGGTTTCATAGATCATCTGCGCGCTGGGGTGTTCTTCGCTTTCCGCCAGCACACGCAAGATGGCCTTGCGCTGCGGGGTCAGGCGATACCCGGCGGTTTTCAGAGCTTCAAGCATTGCTTTCAGGGTCTCAGACATTAGATTTTCCGCATGACGTTCCATAGTTTATAATCCTTCTAAACTTAGAATGATTATAAACAAAAACGCCAAAGAGTCAAGTCAAGAAAGGCTGAAAATAAGGTATGATTAGTCACGAACCTTGTTCGTGTCGAACAAGGTTCGTGCCGAACAGCGTTCGTGGCGAACTTTGTTCGTTTATGATATGTTTCATCATCGATATTACATTGCGGGAACCAGGGAACGTATGGAAACGACCGAAACCCCAACCAATGGAGAAGCTATCCAGGGGACTGTGAGTGATGAATTAGACCGCCTGGAAGTATTGGCTGGAAGAATTGGGCTGAATTCTATTGAGCAGGCTTTTGCGCTGCTGCGTGGGTTAGATCATGTGATGGCGCGGGTTGAGGCGCTGGATGCGGCTTCATCTTCACGCCGGACGGTTGAAGCCCAGTTGGAAACGATTGGCGCGCGTTTGCATAAAGAGGCCACCCGGTTTATCCGTGATCTGGGCGGGCCGGCGGCGTTGCAACAGGCCCGCGAGCAGGCACACCCGGCTGAAAATCAATGGTGGTGGTTCCTCGACCAGTATGTGGCCGACCAGCGCCGGGCCTCGATCAGGCGTGCCCTGATCGTTGCCGGGATTATGGTTGTTGCACTGTTCATCCTGGGCGCGCTTTATAATCGCTTCCTTGCGCCGTCGCCTGAAGAGTCGGCGGTGTATGCCAGCCTCCAATCCGCCCAGACTTCACTGGGCCAGCACGAGTTTGAGAAGGCACTGCAAGATGTTGAGACGGGTCTGCGAGTGTCGCCGAATGATTACGAGCTGTTGATCACCAAAGGGGTGATTCTGGATGCGCTGGGCCAGCCAGACGAAGCCCAAAAGAACTTTGACGCGGCGAAAGCGAATGTAACCGACCCGGAACAGTTCTACTACACGCGTGGGCAGGCCTATTGGATGGCAAATATGCCCCAAAAAGCGCTGGCCGACGCCGAGGCCGAGCTTAAGGTCAACCCACAATCGGGCCAGGCGCATCTGCTCGCCGGGCAGGTATATGAAGGCCAGCTAAAATACTCGGAAGCCATGGATGAGTATAATGCGGCCTTTAAAGCAGCTGAACAGAACAATCAGACGGAGCTGGCGGCGCTGGCCCGTACGCGCCTGGCCATGCTGCTCCAGGTGATGAATACTAACATCACCCCACC
>JAEYOU010000326.1 GCA_023411405.1 Pseudomonadota bacterium
CGGTGACGACGGCGATCGACACGTCGCAGCTCACGGGGACGGCGCCGCCGCAGGCGGTGCTGCAGACGGAGCGGTACGGTGAGTTCAGCTACACGCTGGGCGGGTTCACGGCGGGGAGCGCGCAGGCCGTGACGCTCTACTTCGCCGAGGTCTACTGGACGGCGGCGGGGCAGCGGACGTTCAACGTGGCGATCAACGGGGCGACGGTCCTGACGGCGTTCGACATCTACGCAGCGGCGGGCGGGGCTGGGAAGGCGATCTCCCGGACGTTCGAGGCGACGGCGAGCGCGAGCGGGCAGGTGGTGATCCAGCTCACGCGGGCGGGCGGCCCGGACAATCCCAAGCTCGTCGCGATCGCCGTCGGGGCCACGGGCCCGGGCACCGAGTACGCGCTCACGGTCACGAAGGCCGGCACCGGCAGCGGCACCGTCTCCGGCGCGGGCGTCGACTGCGGGGCGGCGTGTAGCGCGACGTACGCGAGCGGCGTGACGGTGACGCTGACGGCCGCTGCGGCGACGGGCTCGACGTTCGTCGGCTGGGGCGGGACGTGCACCGGCAGCTCCGCGACCTGCACGGTCTCGATGACCGCGGCCCGGGCCGTGACCGCGACGTTCGACACGAGCCCGGCGAGCGCCACCCTCACCGTGACGAAGGCGGGCACGGGGACCGGGACCGTCAGCGGGTCGACCATCGACTGCGGGACGGCCTGCAGCGCGAGCTACACGGGCGGCGTGAGCGTGACGCTGACGGCGGCCGCGGCGAGCGGCTCGACGTTCGCCGGCTGGGGCGGGGCGTGCACCGGCACGTCCGCGACCTGCACGGTACCGATGACGGCCAACCGGGCGGTCACCGCGACGTTCAACACGATCCCGATCGACACCTGCAAGACGCCCGTGGCGAACGGGCAGAGCGGCAACTTCGAGACGACCGGCGCGGTTTGCTACACGGTCAACGCGACCATCCACGGCTGGGGCTGCTCCAACGCCGAGGGCCGGACCGTCACGGTGAACGGCACGGCGGTGACCTGCGGGCAGACGCCGTTGCCCGGAAGCGCGCCGTACACGTTCCGGTTCACCGCCGGTACGTACCCCTGGGCCAGCTTCTACTGGTGGTAGCTCGCATTTCGTGGGCCTCCGCGCGAACGGTGGCGGCTCCCGCCGCCGTTCGCGCGCGCCGACCCCCGAGATTTCGCGGGGATCGGCGCCGCGCAGGGGTCGGACCCGTCCGCGCCATCCATTGCCCGCGTTCTGAGAGGAAGTGCTCCTCCGATTGCCTGAGCATGACGGCTCGTCGCGCGACACCTGGAAGCTTGACGGCGCGACCGGCCGGCATCGGGCCGGCCTCGGAGGCAACCGTGAACCTCGCACAGTCCTTTCTTCGCATCCCCATCGTCGTATTGACCGCAGCCCTCCTCGCCTGCGGCGGCCCGGAGGCGGGCCCCGAGGACGAGGCCGTCGCCGACGCCGGCGGCGTGGCCGACGCCCGCACCTGGTCGCTCTGGGAGCCGATGGACTCCTTCAACTCGTCCGTCTGGCAGAAGGCGAACTGGACCAACGGCGGCATGTTCAACTGCGGCTGGAAGCCCGATCACGCGTACCACTCGGGCGGGAAGCTCGTGCTCAAGCTGGACAACGTCTCGAGCCACGGGCGGCCGTACACCAGCGGTGAGTACCGGACCAACGAGACCTTCGGCTACGGCACCTTCGAGACAAACATGATGGCCGCGCGCGGCAGCGGCACGGTCACGTCCTTCTTCCTCTACACGGGCAACCCGTGGGACGAGATCGACGTCGAGATCCTGGGCAAGAACACCCGGCAGATGCAGGTCAACTACTACGTCAACGGCGTCGGCGGCCACGAGAAGATCATCGACCTGGGGTTCGACGCCGCCGCCGGCTTCCACAGGTACGCCATCGAGTGGGGCCCGGGCTGGATCAACTGGTTCGTGGACGGCGCCTGGAAGTGGGGCGTCAACAACACCGGGCTCAACGCTCCGCGCGGCGCGGCCATGCCCAGCCACCCCATGCAGATCATGGTGAACCTGTGGCCGGGCACGGGCGTCGACAGCTGGCTCGGACGGTTCAGCTACGGCGGCCCGCTGTACGCGCAGTACGACTACATCAAGTACACGCCGCGGTAGCGCGCCGGCGTGCCCGGCCGGTCCACCCCGTGGGCCGGCCGGGCCGCTCCGCCTGGCCGGAGCTCAGTGGTCCTGGAGCAGGGCGACCAGCTCCCGGTCGAGGCGCTCCGGGTTCTGGTACTGCGGGTGGTCCGCGTAGCGGCGCTCGCCCCGGCTCACGAGGCCGAAGTCGAGGTTCTTGTACGTCCAGTAGGTCCAGCCGATCCCGTTCGCGCGGAAGATCCCGAGCATGTCGGTCATCCAGGCGAGCTGGCTGGTGCGATCGGGCCCGCCGACGTACACGCCGAACTCGTTGCACGCGACCCGCGCCCGATGCCGCTCGCGGAAGCGGAAGACGGGCGCGAGGTACTCCTCGAGCCGCGCCCGATCCCAGCGCCCGCTGTCCACGGGGAGCCGGTTCGTCGCGTCCGGCGGAAGCACGTACGTCCCCGGGTAGGGGCGCGGGACGTGGAAGACCTCGCCGACGACCCACGGCGCGCGCTGGTGCGTGAACAGGAGCGGCACGTAGCAGTGGAAGGAGTAGACGACGTTCTCGTCCTCGATCGGGGCGAGGTGCTCGAACCCGGGCGCGCCGTTCCAGAGGTTGGAGGCGAGGACCAGCGTCGCCTTGGGCGCGAGCCGGCGGAGGTGCTTCGCCAGCTCGGCCTGGATCTCGTTCCAGACCTCGTAGGAGGGCGCGACCGGCTCGTTGAGGATCTCGAGGAGCACGGCCGGGCGGTCGCCGTACCGGCTGGCGAGGTGCCTCCAGACCGCGAGGCAATCCGCGCGGTGCTCGCCCGACGTGAAGAAGGGTTGCTCGCGGCGCGTGCCGTCGAGGAAGTCGTGACCCGGACACTTGTGGAGATCCAGGATGACCTCGAGCCCCGCGCCGAGGAGGCCGTCGACGGCGGCGTCGAGGATCGAGAGCACGTCTTCGCGCGGCGCCATCCCGTCCGGCTCGAACGCCACGTGCCAGTCCACGGGGAGGCGCACGTGGTCGAAGCCCCAGCCCTTCACCCTGCGGAAGTCCTCGGGGCCGAGGAAGGTGCGGAGGTGCTCGAGCGGATCCGCGATGGTCCCCGGGTCGTTCCCCTCGATCGCATCCTGCTGGCTGAACCACCCTCCGAGATTCACTCCACGCATGGACCACCTCCGGGCGCCGCGCGACGCGGCGGTCGAGCTCTCGCAAGCCGATGGAGCCAGAAGATACGGCGCCGCCGCCCCACGTCGTATCGCATTTCGTGCGCGATCGGACGGCGGCCTATGCAGCATTCGCACCCACCAACGTCCCCTCGAACTGCGAAGCGCGACCCGATCGGCCCGGACAAGAATCTTCGGACATGCCCCTCCTCCGCCGCGCGACGCTCGCCGGGCTCCTGACGCTCTCCGCGTGCGCGAGCACCCCGCAGCCCGTCGCTCCCTCGCCCGCCCTCGAGGCCGCCGTGCCCGCCCCCGCGCCGCCCGTGGACTGGGTGCGGGTGGAGGGCCGGGAGTAACGGAGCGGCCGCGCGCCGCGTCCCTTCATGCGCGACCTCTTCGCCGCGGTGGATGTGGGGGTCGAGCGCGGCCGGGTGGTGGTCGGGCGGCTGGACGACGCGGGCGTCTCGCTGCGCGAGGTGCACCGGTTCGCGAACCCGACCGTCCGCCTGGACGGGACCGTACGCTGGAACATCCAGCGTCTGTTCGGGGAGATCCTGGCGGGCCTGAGCACGGCCGCGCGGGCGCACCCGGGCCGCCTCGCCAGCCTGGCGATCGACGCGTGGGGGATGGACTTTGGGCTCCTCGACCTGCGCGGAAGGCTGCTCGGCGATCCCTATCACCACCGCGACAGCCGCACCGACGGCGTCCCCGCGCGCTTGCACGGCCGCGTGCCGGAGGCCGAGCTCTGGGCCGCCACGGGCACGCAGGCGGTGCCGACGGACACGCTGCACCAGCTGGACGCCATGCGATGGCGCCGCTCCTCGACGCTGCACCGCGCCGCCCGCCTGCTGCTCATCCCCGATCTGCTCGCGTCCTGGCTCTGCGGCGTCGAGGTGGCAGAGCACACGATCGCCTCCACGACCGGTTGCTACGACCCCGGCACGCGCACCTGGACCGCGCCGCTGCTCGGGTGCGCGCGCATCCCCCTGCATCTCTTCCCTCCGGTGGTGCCTCCGGCGACCGTGCTCGGGCTGGTGAACGTCGCGCGCGGCAGGCGAGCAGGGCTCGCCGGCGTGCAGGTGGTCGCCGCGGCCGGACACGACTCCGCCGCCGCCGTGGCGGTCGTCCCGCCCGAGCCCGCGAGCCTGGTGTGTCTCGGCGCCGGCCCGTCGTCGCTGGTGGGGACCGTGATCGCGGCGCCGATCCGGACGGAGGCCGCGTGGAAGCTCGGGCTCACGAACGCGGGGGCCGTGGACGGGGCCGTGTGGCTGCATCGCAGGGTGGTCGTGCCCGGAGGAGCGGCGCAGGTCTCCGGGATCGCGCTCGAGCACCGCCGGGCGCTGCGGGAGCTCGAGGAGCTCCTCGGGCAGCGGCTGGGGATCGTCCACATGCTCGGGGAGGGGGCGCGGGACGCGCTGCTCTGCCAGCGGACCGCCGACGCGTGCGGGCGACCCGTGCTGGCAGGACCGGTGGAGGCGGCCGCGCTGGGGAACGTCCTCGCGCAGGCCGTCGCGACCGGCGCCTGCGCCACCTGGCGGGAAGCCCGGGCGCTCGCCTCGAGCGCCTCCTCGCCGGTCCGGTACGAGCCGAGGGACGCCGGCGTGCGTCTGGAGCCCGTCTTCGAGGTACCTCTCCCCGCCTCGCGCTGACGAGCTGCCGCCCCCCTCCCCGCCGATGCGAGGCGGGGAGGGGGACGGGTCTTCCGGTACGTCCTACGGTCGGGCTACCACCAGTAGAAGCTGGCCCAGGGGTACGTCCCCGCGCTGAAGCTGAACGTGTACGGCGCGGAGCCCGGCAGCGGCAGCCGCCCGCACGTCACGGCCGTGCCGTTCACCGTCACGGTCCGGCCGTCGGAGTTGGAGCAGCCCCAGCCGTTGATGTTCGAGTTCACCGTGTAGCAGACGGCGCCGGTGGTGTTGAAGTTGCCGCTCTGCCCGCCGGTCGCGGTCGTGCAGGTGCCGGGGCCGGGGCCGCCGCTCGTGTTGAACGTCGCCGTGGCGGTCTGGTCGGCGGTCATCGAGAGCACGCAGGCGCCGGTCCCGACGCACGCGCCGCTCCAGCCCGCGAACGTCGAGCCGGAGGCGGGCGTCGCGGTCAGGGTGATCGTCGTGCCGCTCGCGAGGTCCGCGACGGCGCAGGCGGAGCCGCAGTTGATCGGGCCGCCGGCGACCGTGCCGCCGCCGTTGCCCGCCTTGTTCACGGTGAGCGTGTAGCCCGTGGGGCCCTGCTGGCCCCCGGCGGCGACGACGATGCCCGCCACCGTCGGGTTGTCCACGCCGCCGCCCCTCGCGAACTGGATGACGATCTGCCCGCTCCCGTTCGCGCTCGTGCTGTACGAGCGGGCGATGGCCTTCCGCGCGCCACCCGCCGCGACGAACGGGTCGAAGGCCGAGAGGACCTGCGCGCCGTTGATCGAGACGTTGAAGGTGCGCCGGCCCGCGGCGGTCCAGTAGATCTCGGCGAAGTAGAGCGTGACGGTGTACGAGCTCCCGGCGGTCAGGCCCGGGATCGTGTACGTGGAGTCACCCCAGCGCTCCGTCTGGAGCACGGACTGCGGCGGCACCGTCCCGGAGAGGAGCGAGGTGTCGATCGCGCCGGTGGTGGAGGAGATGTTGCCGCCGGAGAAGTTCACGTCGGCGACGAAGCTCCCCGACGCGCTGCCGCCGGCGTTGATGGAGATCGGGCCGCCCTGCTGCTGGTTGGCGTTGAAGGTGGCGGTGACCGTCCGCGCGGCCGTCATGCTGACGGTGCAGCTCCCGGTGCCCGTGCAGGCGCCGCTCCAGCCGGCGAACGTCGAGCCCGAGGCGGGCGATGCCGAGAGGGTGACGGTCGTGCCGCTCGTGTACGTCGCGGAGCAGGTGCCGCCGCAGTTGATGCCCGAGGGGTTGGAGGTCACGGTGCCGCCGCCGGACCCGGACTTCGACACGCCGAGCGTGTAGCCGGAGGCCCCGTTGAACGTGGCGGTGACCGTGCGGGCCGCCGTCATGCTGACGATGCAGCTCCCGGTGCCGGTGCAGGCGCCGCTCCAGCCGGCGAACGTCGAGCCCGAGGCGGGCGACGCCGAGAGGGTGACGGTCGTGCCGCTCGTGTACGTCGCGGAGCAGGTGCCGCCGCAGTTGATCCCCGAGGGGTTGGAGGTCACGGTGCCGCCGCCGGACCCGGACTTCGACACGCCGAGCGTGAAGCCGGAGGCCCCGGGCGGCGTGTACGTCACGTAGTCGTAGGTGGCGGTGAGCGGCCCGGAGTAGTTGAACGGCCCGAGCCAGCTGTCGACGCCGATGCCGTTCCACAGGTTCATCATGATCTGCTGGGGGTGGCTGGGGAGGGTCGAGGGCGAGCCCGTCACGGTGTGCACCAGCCGGCCGTCGATGTACCAGCTGATCGAGTTGGGCTGCCAGTCGAACGCGTAGGTGTGGTAGCCCGCGCTCGCGTCGAACCCGAGGTCCACGATGCGCTCGTGCCCGCCGACGCCGTTCACCCAGTAGTTGAGCTGCACCTTCGTGGTGTCCTTCCCGAGGATCTCCACGTCGATCTCGTCCCAGGGCGAGCCGGTGTAGGTGAAGAAGGACGACACGGTCCCGCTCCCCTTGGCGGCGATCATGCGGGTCTCGAACCTGCCGTACAGGAAGGTGTCCTTGGTCCGGTACTCGCCGCCGCTGTACTGCTTGCCGGAGCTGGGGACGTTGTCCAGCCGCAGGCGCATGGAGCCGTTCGAGAACGTGACGTGATCCGGGAGGAAGCCGCAGTTGAACGGGTTGCCGTTCGCCCAGTTCGCCATCTCCCAGACCCCGGAGTCGTAGCCGTTGAACTGGTCCGAGAGGGCGGTCGAGCGGAGGGCGCTGGCCGGGGCGGAGGCGGAGGAGTCCGCCTCCGGCGGCGCGCCGCAGGCGAGCGAGGCCGCCGCGGCGAGCGCCGCGACGGCGAACGGGATGCTGCGAGGTCTGATCATCATGGGCGAATCTCCGTCGCGCGTCCGTGAGCGCGGGCGCGCAGCTGAGCGGATGCGGGGCGGAAGCACGGGTAACGTCGTCCCCGCGTCGTGGGGTTGATTCGCGCAGCGTATGAGTGTCGATTGCGCAGGGGAAGGACCGCCGCGGCAAAACCCCTTGCGGGCCCGCGAATTGCGAATCCGCGCGGCCGATATCCCCCGATGGAGCGCGCCGTCGCGCTCGCGTTCGCATTTCGAGGGGTAGGTGCGATGGCCCCGCTGTACCCCTCGGCCGGTATCGCTCCTTCGGCTAGAATGGACCCGTGGTCCACGCGGTCTACCAGGGATTTCACACCATGAAGCCCTGGGTGCGCGGGCAGGTGTGGTGCTTCCACCCGCACCTGCTGCGCCCGCGGCACTTCCACTTCGAGCCCGAGCTCAATCTCCTCTACGCCGGCGAGGGGACCTTCGGGATCGGGGAGAGCGTGGTCCGCGCCCGGGCGGGAGACCTGCTCTCCTTCGCGCCGGGACAGGATCACGTCGTCCTCGACGCGAGCCACGACCTCGGCTTCTTCTCGATCGGCGTCCGCCTCGATCTCCTCGCCGCGCACGGCGCGCTCGACGAGGGCGCGCTCCTGCCGTCGCGCACGCACCTGAGCCCCCAGATGGTCGAGGATCTCTGCGCGCTCGCGGCCCCCATCTGCGAGCGCGCCGCGTCGGACGAGCAGGTCCTCGCGCTCTGGCGGCGCGCCATGGCGTTGCGGCGCGAGGCGGCGATCACGGGTCCCGGCGCCAGCCCCGCGATCCACGTGCTCACGCGGCGCGCGCTGCAGGCGCTCGCCTTCCACCCGGAGCTCGACCGGAGGGCCCTCGCCCAGCTCGGCCGCACGGGTCCGACGGAGATCGGCCGGCACTTCCGCCGCGACGTCGGCGTGACGCTGGTCCGCTACCGGACCCGCGTCCGGCTCCTCCACTTCATCCGTCGCATCGACTCCGGCGCGGGCGAGCTCCTCTCGGCCGCCCTCGACGCCGGGTTCGGCAGCTACTCCCAGCTCTGCCGGACGTTCCGCGCCGACGTCGGCGCACCGCCCCGCACCTTCTTCGCCGGGGAGCGCCGCACGCTCGAGGAGCGCTTCGAGCCCGCGCCGCGGTGAGCCGCGGCCTGGAAGGGTGACGTCGCGCCTCCCGCGGATCACGGGGGCGTCCTCCCGTGCGCACGGTGTATCCTCGAAGGATGGACGTGCGCATCGCCGTGGCGGCCCCGAGCTTCGTGTCCGGGTTCGGTGCGCAGGTGTTCTCCCACCTCAAGAAGAGCGCCACCGCCGGGCAGTCGCTCGTCGAGTGTCCGTCCCCGCAGAACAGCCCGGAGGTCGTCCGCGCCCGGCTGCTCGCGGCGCTGGAGGACGCGCCGGCGCCCGCGGGGCTGATCGCGATCTGCTTCCGTCCCGACGTGGAGACGATCGAGGCGTATCGCGCGAGGCGCGTGCCGATCGTGCTCGTCGACGAGGAGGCCGACGGGGTCAGCACCGTCGCGTTCGACAGCTTCGCCGGCGGACACCTCGCCGGGCAGCACCTGGCGCGCGCCGGACGGCGGGCGGTCGCGGTCGTCGCAGGCCGGATGCACGTCAACGGCGGGTACAACGCCCTGCAGCGCGTGAAGGGCTTCGCGAAGGCGATGGACGAGGCGCGCGCGCCCTTCCGGATCGAGGACGTCATCGAGGTGCGCGACTACACGCACCGCGACGGGGTCAACGCGATGGCCCGGATCCGCGAGGAGCGCCGCACGATCGACGCGGTCTTCTCCGCGGCCGGCGACGCCACCGCGACCGGCGTCCTGGCCGCCGCGCGCGAGCAGGGGATCCGGGTCCCCGAGGAGCTCGCGATCGTCGGGTACGACGACAGCCCGATGGCCGCGATCGCCGACCCGCCGCTCACCACCGTCCGGCAGTCGCTCAAGGCCCTCGCCGACGAGGCGCTCGGCATCGTCACGGCGGCGCCTGCAGACGTGCTGGAGCGCCCGGTGAGACGCCTCCTCGCCCCGACGCTGGTCCAGCGCCGGTCCGCCTGACGCGCCGCGCCCGTCGCGAGGCTCCCCGGCGGCAGGGGCGGCTCAGGCCGGCGGCGCGCTCGACTCGCGCGCCCGGAGCGTCGGGCGCAGCTTCACGCGCCGCGGGGGCTCGTCCGGCTTGGCGATCCGCTCGAACAGCGCCTGCGCGGTGGCCTCGCCGACCTGGCGGAGCGGCATGCCGATCGTGGTGAGCGCGGGGAAGAGGAAGCGCGAGAGCTCGATGTCGTCGAACCCGACGATGGAGAGCTGGCCGGGCACGGCGATCCCGAGCTCGCCCGCGGCGCGCAGCACGCCGATCGCCATCATGTCGCTCTGCACGAAGAGCGCGGTGAACTTCACGCCCGAGCGGAGGAGCTCCAGGCCGACGCGGTATCCGCCGGCCGTCGTGAAGTCGGACGGGACGACGGCGCCCTCCTCGAGGTTGGCGCCCGCCTCCTGGATGGTGTCGCGGAACCCCTGGAGCCGGTCGCGGCTCGGGTCGAGCTCGGGGGTGCCGGTGATGCAGGCGAACCGCTTGTGGCCGAGGCGCAGGAGGTGCGCGGCAGCCATCGCTCCGCCGCGCTCGTTGTCGATCTGCACGACGTCGGCCTTGAGCCCGGGGACCTCGTGGCCGGAGACGACGAGCGGGCAGGTCGCGCCGTCGAGCGCCTGGAGCCAGCTCGGCTCGAGCATGGGGGAGGCGAGGACGATGCCGTCGACGCGCTTCTGGTGCAGGAGCTCGAGGTAGGCGGCCTGCCGCTCCGAGACATGGTCCGAGCTGCACAGGACCGACGTCCAGCCGGCGCGGAAGCAGGCGTCCTCGATGCCGCGCGCGAGCTCCGCGAAGTACGGGCTGAAGGCGTTGGGCAAGAGCACGCCGACGCTGCGGGTGGCCTGGTGCTTCAGCGACCGCGCGACGGCGCTCGGCTTGTAGTGCAGGTCGTGGGCGGCGGCGAGGACGCGGTCCCGGGTGCTCGCTCGCACCGGCCGCGTCTCGTTCAGCACGTGAGAGACGGTGGTGTAGGAGACCCCTGCGCGCGCCGCGACGTCCTTGATCGTCACCATGTGGCTTCACCTCGGTGAGGCGCGGGCCGCGCGCCTCACCGCCTGTCCTTCCGCCCCGCCGCTCGTCCGAAACGAGACCATTCTACCGCGTCGCGGCGACGCTCGAAGAGTCCGCGGCGCGGTACACGCACGAAGTAGGCTGGTGTGACCTGCTCGCTCGCGGTCACCGCGCCGACCTCCGGGGGCGGCCAGGCGCCCGCAGGCTCACCGGTGAGTGAGAAACCGAAGGAAACCGATTGCTTGTGCCTCGGGCCGGCGGTTCACGCGCGCTCGTTCGGCGGCGCAGGCGGGGGCGGGCGGGTTAGGGTACGGGCCCGCTGCCCGGGGTCGCTTCGGGCGGGCACGGGAGACAACGGTGGAGGGAGAGATGGATATCCGCGGGGTGCTGGCGCAGCTCACGATCGAGGAGAAGGCGTCGCTCTGCTCGGGGCGAAACTTCTGGAGCACGAAGGCCGTCGCGCGGCTGGGGATCGAGTCGTACACCCTGACCGACGGGCCGCACGGCGTCCGCAAGCAGGCCACCGACGGCGAGGTGGTCGAGCTGCACGACGCGGTCCCCGCCACCTGCTTCCCCACCGGCGCGGGCCTCGCCGCCACCTGGAACCGCGCGCTCCTCGAGGAGATCGGCGCCGCGCTCGGCCGGGAGGCGCGCGCCGAGCAGGTCGGGGTCCTGCTCGGGCCGGCGATCAACATCAAGCGCAGCCCGCTCTGCGGCCGCAACTTCGAGTACCTCTCCGAGGACCCCTACCTCGCCGGCGAGCTCGCGAAGCACCACGTCCGCGGGCTGCAGCGCGAGGGGGTCGGCGCGTCGCCGAAGCACTTCGCGGCCAACAACCAGGAGCGGAACCGGATGCTCGTCGACGTCGTCGCCGACGAGCGGACGCTGCGGGAGATCTACCTGCCGGCGTTCGAGACGGTGGTGCGCGAGGCGCAGCCCTGGACCGTGATGTGCTCGTACAACCTGCTCGGCGGCACCTACGTCTCCGAGCACCGCTGGCTCCTCACCGAGGTGCTCAAGGAGGAGTGGGGCCACACCGGGATCGTGGTGTCGGACTGGGGGGCGGTGAACGACCGGGTCTCGAGCCTCGCCGCCGGCCTCGAGCTGGAGATGCCGGGCCACGGCGGCTCGACGGATCGCGAGCTCGTCGAGGCGGTCCGCGCCGGCCGCCTCCCGGAGGCGGTGCTCGACGCGGCGGTCGAGCGGATCCTGACGCTGTACGCGCGCGTGCTGGAGGGGCGGGCCCGCGGCGGCGGCGCGGGCGAAGACGGGCCGCCCGCCCAGCGCCCGTCGAAGGGCGAGGCCGCGCACCACGCGCT
>JAEYOU010000451.1 GCA_023411405.1 Pseudomonadota bacterium
GGGCCGGGGCCCGGGCGGGCGCGTTCTTGCGCGGCAGCGGACGGGCCGGGGCCGGCTTCTTCCTCGCGGGCTCCTTCTTCGGCTTCGCCGCCGGCTTGGGCGGGGTGAGGTCGATGCCGAGCTGGGCGCGCGCCACCGGCGCGAGCGTCAGCCCCGCCACGGCGGCCAGCACCGCCGCGGCCCGCAGGGCGGCGAGGATCGTTCGCGGGCGAGTCGGGTTCGCGGTGGGCATTTCACTGGACCGGGCGGTTGTGGAACGGGAAGAAGACCGAGACGCCGAGCTCGGTGAAGAGCTGCTGCTGCAGCTCGCTCCGGGCGCCGCTCCCCTCGCGCACGTTCGGGATCTTGGCCATGTAGAAGTAGTCCCGGAACTCGAGCCGCAGCGCGATCGATTCGGTGAAGAAGATCCGCGTCGCGAGCCCGAGGTGAATGCCGATGGTGGACTCGGTTCCGGGTGTACGGCCCTGCGCCTCGAAGGTGTCCGCCTCCAGGTCGGCCAGGACCTTCTGGGACGTGATCCAGTCGATGCCGGCGAGGACGCCGAGATCGAAGTGGGCGACCTGCTCCGAGAAGAGGTTGAGCTTCCCGTAGACCGGCGCCCAGGCGCCCTCGACGCCGGCCATGTACTTGATGTTGCCGGGCACCTGCCACATCTGGACGCGGTCGGCGGGGCGGCACCCCTCGCCGGAGGGGCAGACCTGGGCCGAGCCCGCCTTGGTGTTGAGCCCCGTGGCGCCGTAAGCCGTCGCCGAGAGCGACTCGGTGAAGTGGTACCCGAGCTTCAGGCCGCCGAAGTACTTGGAGTAGAAGGCGTCGTTGACCGAGACGTTGCCGGAGAGCGTGAGCTCGAAGCGCCCGGCCTTGCGATAGAGGGCGGCCGAGACCGGCGGGATCTTGCCCGCGAAGGCGTCGGACTTGCTCTGGGCGCGGGGGGCGGCCGGAGCGGCGAGGCCCGCGACGACGAGCAGCAGCCCCAGCGCAGAGGCGAGACGAGGCGGCGTGGTGCGCGCGCGGATCCCCCCGTGCCGCTCTGGGCCCGTGCGCACGGCGAGACGACTCGGGGCGGGGAGGATCATGGGTGCTCGTACTCGAAGGTGGTCGGGAGGAAGAACGAGAACCCCACGTTCGCCACGAACACCTTCTGGATGGTTCCCGGGACGTTCTTTGCCGGCTGGTCGGGGTAGAGCGTCGCGTTGAGCCCGAGCTCGAACGCCATCCACTCCTTCGGGTAGAAGCGGACGCCCCCGCCGAGGTCGGTCGCGAAGTGCGGTCCCTCGTTCCGCGGCGAGAGGCTGGTGGCGCTCCACGCCAGGCCGAAGCCCGCGGACAGGTAGAGGTCGAAGTGGATGATGTTCCTGTTGAGGAACGACGCCTTGCCGTATACGGGCGACCAGACGCCGTCCACCATCGCGAGCCCGTAGAGCTGCGAGCTGAGGAGCTGGCTCTGGAAGGCGACCTTCCCCTCGCGCACCGCGTTCCGGCGCAGCGGGGTGAAGTAGGTGCCGCGGACCGCCAGGGCGAAGCTGTCCTGGAAGCTGTAGGCGAGGCGGAGCCCGCCACCGAACTTCTGGTAATACGGGTCATTCACCGAGAGCGAAAGCTGGGGCGCGACCTCGAAGCGGCCGCGCTTGAGGAACCCCTTTCGCTGGACGGCCTTCACCTTGTCGCCGAGCGCCACGTCCTTCTCGGAGAAGGGCAGCACCGGCTGCGGCTTCGCCTCGGGCGCCTCCGCCGAGGGCTGTTGCGGCTTCGAGAGATCGATCGGCGGCAGCTCGCCGTCGGACTTTGGCGGCTCGGCCGGGGGCGGCGCCGGTGGCGCCTCCTTGCCGGGGCTGGACAGATCGATGCCGGGCATCTCCTCGGCCAACCCGGCCAGGGGCGCCACGGCGATACACATCGCTAGAATGAGCGTCGTTCTCATCCGGTGCGTCCCGTGTCTTTGGGGCATCGTAGCCAAAGGTGACGGGAGGGGCAATGACACGCTCCGCGAGAATCGCCTGGCGTGGAGCGGCTGTAGGTCGGTGTGGCTGCGTGCGCCGTTCACCCAGGGCGTTCCTTGTCGGACGCCACCTCGCGTGCTAACGATTCTCGCAAGCCCATGCGCGCCCACGCTTCCTTCACGGTCCTCGCGCTTCTCACGCTGTCCGCCCTCCCCGGTTGCGACAAGCCGGACGTGGGGGATCGCTGCAAGCTGGCATGGAACGCGAACTGGCAGGCCGACGGCACTCCGGCGCCGCCCACGCCCGGCTCGGTCGAGGCGGACTACTTCGAGTCGGGGAACGTCGCCTGCGACAACCTCATCTGCGTCGTCTCCCGGGCGCTGCCCCCCAGCCGGTATGCGAGCTGCTCCGGGGATCAGTGCGGATACTGCTCCAAGCCGTGCGTCTCCGACCGCGAGTGCTACTCGGACGAGACCGGGCTTTACTGCGAGTACGCGATCCTCGACGAGGCGTTCATCCAGAGCCTGGACCCGGAGACGCAGGCCCGATACCTGAACCAGTTCAGGTACAGCAGGTACTGCGTGGTCCCCCGCTGATGCGGGGAGTGGCCGCCGCCCTGGCCGTGACCTGGATCGTCGCCTCCGCCTGCTCCTCCGAGCGGACCGCCGCCCCGCCCCGCCAGCCGCGCGTCCTCGTGCAGGGTGCCTCCGGGGCGGTCGCGGTCCGGGTGGAGGTGGCGCGAACCCCCGAGGAGCAGCGCCGCGGCCTGATGCATCGCCGCGAGCTCGCTCCCGACGCGGGCATGCTCTTCGTCTTCCCCCGCGAGGAGCGGCACGCGTTCTGGATGGAGAACACGTTCCTGCCGCTCGATCTCCTCTTCATCGGCGACGACGCCGTGGTCCGCGCCGTCGTCGAGCGCGCGCCCCTCGGACGGGAGTCGGACGACGGCGGGGTGAGCTCGCGGTACGTGCTCGAGGTGAACCGCGGCTGGTCGCGCACCCACGGCGTGAAGCCGGGGGCGAAGGTGACGTTCGAGGGCGTGCTGTATTGAGCTTGCGGGGGCTGCGCCCCCGCCCCGCCGGCGGAGCCGTC
>JAEYOU010000491.1 GCA_023411405.1 Pseudomonadota bacterium
CCGCCGCTGCACCCAGCGCGAGTTCCTCCTCACGCCCTCCGCGCTCACGAACCTCGTGTTCAAGTTCGTCCTGGCCGCCGCGGCCGCGCGCCACCGCATCCTCATCCACGCCGTCTGCGTCATGAGCGATCACTTCCACCTGGTCGTGACGGACCGCGGCGCGAGCCTCCTCGCGTTCAGCCAGCTCCTCGACGGCGTGATCGCGAAGGCCCTCAATGCGCTCCACGGTCGCTGGGAGAACTTCTGGGCGCCCGGCAGCTATAGCGCCGTCGAGCTCGTCACCCCCGACGACGTGGTCGAGAAGGTCGCCTACACCCTCGCGAACCCCGCCAGCGCGGACCTCGTCGAGCACGGCAGGCAGTGGCCCGGGGTCTGGTCGGATCCCCGCTCGATCGGCGCTCCGGGCGAGCGCATCGAGCGGCCGGGCCACTACTTCGCGGCGGACGGCTCGTTCCGGGACCTCGCGACGGTGGAGCTCTGCTTCTCGGTGCCGCCGGGCTTCGACTCGGCCGAGGCGTTCCAGGCGAAGGTCCTCGCCCGCGTGGAACAGCTCGAGAAGGAGGCCGCCGCGCGCCGCAGGGCGAGCAGCATCACCGTGCTCGGGGTCCGCCGCATCCTGAAGCAGCGTCACACGGAGCGGCCGACGAGCCGAGAGCCCCGCCGTTCGCTGAAGCCCCGGGTGGCGGCGCGGGATCCGGAGAGGCGGATCGAGGCCCTCGATCGGATGATGAGCTTCCTCGAGCGCCACCGCAACGCGCTGGTGAAGTACTGCGGCGGCGACAAGACAGCCATCTTCCCGCTCGGCACCTACCTCATGCGCGTGAGGTTCGGCGTCTCCTGCGCGAGCAGCTGAAGCTCCCTCCCGCCGCAGCCTGCATTTCTCGTGACGCGAGCAGTTGCTCGAGGGTACCCGTTCGCGCCGAGCGGCTCCCCCCGGTTGCGGCGGGCTCCACCACCTTGGTCGCGCGATGCGTGTATCCGCTCCGACGGTCGGCTCTCCCCTCCCAGAGGCTCGCAATCGCCCATGCGCCGCTCCCCGGCCCTCCCTCGAGAAGGCGCGCGCGCACCTCGACGTCACCGACCTCTGGGTCGGGGCACGTGCTCGGACACCCCCCGGGCGCAGCGCGTCCGCCCGGTCCGTTCGACCTCTCGCAGCGTGACCCAGTTCGGGTTGTCGTCCTCGAGCACCGAAGGTGGGTGCCACAGGTGCAGCGCCACCGCGCCCATCCGAAGATCGCGGCGCCGGAGGCCGAGGTGGAACGCGCGCTGCGCGAGCTCGGCGTCCTCGAGGCCCCAGCCCTGCAGCCGCTCCTCGAACCCGTTCAGCGCCACGAGGTCATCGCGCCAGAACGCGAAGTTGCAGCTCTTCACGCCATCGCGCCGCTGGTGCGGGCTCCCCCAGAGGTCGCGCAGGCGCGGCGCGCGCACGAGGTGCCGCCGGCGCTCGAGCCCTCCGGCGAGGAACGAGACGTCGAGCTGCCGCGCCGCGAGCAGCGCGCGCGTGCGCGCCTCCGACAGCAGCACCCGCGAGCCCTGCGCGAAGCACCCCCGCCGCGCGAACGCGAGGTGGTCGGCCACGAACGCGGGGCCGGGCACCATGTCGCCGTCGAGGAAGACGACGTAGTCGCCCCGGGCGGCGGCGATCCCGCGGTTCCGGGCCCGGCAGGCGCCGCGACCCTGGCGCGGCTGGGTGAGGTGCACGAGCGGCGCCGGGAAGCCGGGCCGCAACGCCTCGACGCACGCGAGGGTCCCGGCCCCGGCGCCGTCCTCGGTGACGATCGTCTCGAACGGCGGGACCCGCTGGCGCGCCACCCCGCGCAGGACCAGCTCCAGCGCGTCGGGGCGCTCACACGTGAGGACGACGAGGGAGAGGCGCATCTCGCTCCGGGCCTACCGTCGGGGGCCGCGGTGACTACAAGTGTAGTGGGCGACGCACGGGAAGGAAGGAGCGGAGATGGGTCGGCGTGCGGTGGCGCGCTGGTGGGAGCGCGTGCGCGAGGCGCGCCGGCGGCGCAGCTGGCAGCGGCGCCACCCGGGGCGTGCGGTGGACGTGGTGGTCTCCCACGCGGAGGTCAACGAGCTCCACGGCACCGGCGTGCTGCTGCGGAGGCTCTTCGAGGACGCCCCGGACCTCGCGTCGATCCGCTCCCGCGACGACTACGACGCGCGCCAGCGGTTCGGCGCCTGGAGCGCGCGCGTGGTCCAGCCCCACCCCGATCGCGCCGCCGCGCTGCGGCGCGTCCGGGCCGTGCTGGACCGGAGCCCCGTGCGGCGCATCCTGGCCGTCCCCTACCACCCCGACGACGCCCGGACGGCGTTCGCCCTCCTCGACGCGGGGGGCGGGCCGCTCTGCACGTGGGTGATGGACGACCGGAACGTGCACTCGAACGGGATCCCGGACGCGCTCCTCGGCGAGCTCCTCTGCCGCTCGGCGCTCCGGCTCGCGATCTCCCAGGAGCTCTGCGACGCCCTCCAGGGCAAGTACGGCGTCCCCGTCGCGTTCGTCCCGCCCGTGGTCGATCCCGACCTGGTGCCGCGCGACCCCGTCCCTCTCCCCGCGGACGCGCGGCGGGGCGCGATGATCGGCAACGTCTGGGGGCGACGCTGGCTGGGTCGGCTCCTGGACGCGCTGGAGGGGAGCGGCGTGGAGCTCGAGTGGTTCGCGAGCGCGGCACCCCGCTGGCACACCGCCGGCGAGGCCGAGCTGCGGCGCGCCGGCGTCCGGCGGCGCGAAGGGCTGCCGGACGCGGCGCTGGCCGCCGAGC
>JAEYOU010000329.1 GCA_023411405.1 Pseudomonadota bacterium
TCATCGCCGCCGTCGTCTGGACGACCAGGGTCCGCATCCGCGCGGCCGCGCCCGCGACCTGCCCCGCGGCCGCCGCCTGCTCGTCGGTCGCCCGCGCGACCTTCTGCGCGGCCCCGCTCAGCTCGCCGTTCGCCTTGGCCTGGTCCCGGAGCGCCCGGGCCTGCTCGGCCGTCGCGTCGCGCGTCTGCCGGGCCATCTGGCGCATCTCCGACGCGTTCCGCGCGAGGAGCTGCGTCGCGCGCGTCTGCTCCGCCGCGGCGCGCGCGATCCCCCGCCCCTCCTCGCCGAGCTTGCCCGAGCTCTCGGCGAGCACCTGCACGGCCTTGGCCTGCTCCTCCGCCCCGCGCTCGACCTCGCGGATCGCCCGGCCGAGGGTGTCCACGCCGTCGAGGATCGAGGCGAGGCCCTTCTCGGCGTCGTTCGCCTGGCGTGCGCCCTCGTCGGCGACCTTGGCGCTCTCCGTCGAGGCCTGGACCGCGTCGCGGGCCGACGTCTGGAGCGCCCGCACGATCTTGGCGATGTCTCCGCTCGCTGCGGCCGCGCGGTCCGCCAGCGCCCGGATCTCCTCCGCGACCACCGCGAAGCCGCGCCCGTGCTCTCCGGCGCGCGCCGCCTCGATGCTCGCGTTGAGCGAGAGGAGGTTTGTGCGATCGGCGAGGAGGTTGATCGTCTGCACGATGTCGCCGATCTCCTCGGCGCGCTTCCCCATCTCGCGCATCACCGTGGTGGACTCGGTGAGGGAGGTCCCGATCCGCCCGAGCACCGCGATCGAGCGCGCGATCGACCCGCCGCCCTCGCGGGCGGCGCCGCTCACCCGCTCCGCCGTCCGGCCGGCGCCCTGGACCGCGGCGAGGATCCCGCGGGTCGCCTGGTCCGCCTGCGCCGCGGCCATGGCGGTGTTCGCCGCGAGCGCCCCCACCTGGTCGGCGCTCTGCGCCATCGCCTGCGACGACCGGGCGGCCTGCTCGATCGCCGCGGCGCTCCCGTCGATCGTCGCCGCGTTCTTCTCGGCGGTGGCCGCGACCTCCTCCACCGACGCGGCGATCTCGGCCACGCCGCTCGCGCTCCCGGCGGCGATCGCCTCGACGGCCCGGGCGCTCTCGGCCACGGTCCGGATCGAGCGCGCCATGCCCTCGGCGGTCGCCGACGTCTCCTCGACGGCCGCGGCCATCTCCGTCGCGTCGCCGTTCACCTTCTCGAGCGCGGTCGAGGCGCCGACCACGCCGGTGGTGAACCCGCGGACGCGCTCCCCCATGCCCCGCGCGTCCTCGGACAGCCGCGTGATGCCCTTCGCCATCTCCTCGATCGTGCTGACGACCTCCTCGGTCGTGGCGGCGCTCGCCCGGCCGCGCTCGGCCAGGGACTCCACGCTCGCGCTCGTCTCGGTGGCCGTGGCGACGAGCTCCTCGCCGGCCGCGGCGAGGTCCTCGGCGTTGGCCGCCACGCCCTTCACCGACCGCGCCACCTGCTCGAGCGCCGTGGCCGCCGAGTCGGTGGAGGCGGCGAGCGCCTCGCCGTCCTTCTTCACCCCGGCCACCGAGGCGCCCAGCTCGAGCAGGCCCGCCGACGTCCCCTCGAGCCCCTCGAGGACCTGCTGCGCCGTCGCGGCGACGTCCCCCTGCGCGCGCGCGACCACGTCGGCCCCGATCGCCGGCGCGTCCGGGAGGTTCTCAGCTCTTCTCGCCATGGTGCGCCTCCGCAGGCAGGGCCTCGTGCCCGATGATCTTCTCCACGTCGACCAGCATGAACACGCGCGCGTCCCGCTGCGCGATCGAGCGGACGAAGCCTACCGCGCGCTCCGCGACCAGCTCGGGCGGATCCCGGAACGCCTCCGGCCGGAGGTCGACGACCTCGCGGGCGCGGTCCACGAGCAGCGCCACCCGGCGCTCGCCGTGCCCGACCACGATGATGCGGGCGTCGAGCGAGCGCTCCACGGGCGGCAGCCCGAACCGGGCGCGCAGGTCGACGACCGGGATCACCTGCCCCCGGAGCTGGACCAGCCCGGCGACGTGCGCGGGGGCCCCGGGCACGAGGGTCGCGCCCGAGAACGTCTCCATCTGCGTGACGTCGGACGCCGGCAGGACGTACTCGGCGCCGCCCACCTGGAACGTGACGTGGAGCATCAGCTCGCCTCCCGCGGGTGCGCCGGCAGCGTGCGCGCCAGGGCGAAGAGATCGAGGACGAGCGTCGGCCGCCCGTCCCCGAGATCCGTGGCGCCGGCGATCCCCGCCCGCTCGACCAGCGGGTCGCGCAGCGAGCGGATGACCACCTCCTGCCGCCCGAGCATCCGGTCGACGCCGAACCCGACCGCGGCGCCGTCCCGCTTGAGGATGATGCCCTTGCGGGAGGAGGCCGCGCAGTGGAGGCCGAGGACGTCGCGGAGCTCGAAGAACGGCACCGTCTCCCCTCGCCACTGGAGCATGCGGACCGAGACCCCTCCCCTCCGAGGCGCGGGGCCGGCGATGAGCCCCTCGGGCTCGACGTCGACGAGCTCGTCGACGGCGGCCGTGGGGACGACGTACGTCTCGCCGCCGCACGCGAAGGTGAGGCCGTCCACGATGGCCAGGCTGACGGGCACGCGCAAGGTGAACGTCGTGCCGCGCCCGGGGGACGTGGACAGGTCGAGCGCCCCGCCGAGCTCGAGCTCGACGATCCGGCGCACGACGTCCATCCCGATCCCGCGGCCGCTCGTCCGGCTGGGGGCGCTCTTGGTCGAGAACCCCGGGCGGCTGACGAGGTCGAGCAGCTCGCGCGGGGTGGTCGGGACGGGAGCGTTCGCCTTCCGGGCCACCTCCCCAGGGTCGATCCCCCGGCCGTCGTCCGAGACCGCGAGCTCGAGCTCGCCCTCGCCGCGGTGCGTGGCCGCGATCCGGATCGTGCCCTCCCCCGGCTTCCCGGCGGCCCGCCGCTCGTCCGGGGGCTCGATCGCGTGGTCCACCGCGTTCCGCACGAGGTGAACGAGCGCAGGGAAGAGGCGTTCCCCGACCGCCTTGTCCACCTCCGCCTCGCCGACCTCCATCGCGAGCCGCACCTGCTTGTGGCTGCTCTGGGCGAGGCCGCGGACGAGCAGCGGCGCGCGCTCGAGGACGTCGGCGACGCGCACGAGCCGCGCGCGCATCACCGCGGCGCGGAGGAGGCGGAGCTCCCGCGCGTGATCCTGGAGCCCGAGCCGGAGGGCGCGGA
>JAEYOU010000569.1 GCA_023411405.1 Pseudomonadota bacterium
GGGGCGCTGGGCGGGGCCGTGCGGCGGCGCGCGGCGGTGCGCCTCCAGGGCGAGCTCAAGCCGGTGAACTACTACCTCGACGCCACGCGGCCGGCGGCGCTCCTCGCGGTGCCGCTCGTCGAGCGCCCCTCGACGCAGGGCCGGTCCGGGGCCGGCCCTGCGGTGCGGGCGAACGGGGGGGAGGTGCGCGGGGTGCTGGTCGTGGACCGGCTCTCCGGCCCGCCGTTCGACGAGGACGACGAGGCGCTGCTCCGGACCGTGGGCGCGGAGGTCCTCCGGGCCGTGGACGCGGAGCGGCTCATGCGCGACGTGCGCGAGACCCGCGCGCAGGCGGATCGGTTCTACCAGGCCATCCAGCGGCTCAACCGGGCGAAGAAGCTGGCCGAGGTGCTCGACGAGCTCATCGGCGTCGCACGCCAGATGGTGCCCGCCGACCTCGCGGCGGTGGTCCTCGTGGACGAGGACGCGCCGGGGCGGGCGTCGGTGGCGCGGGTGCTGGCCGCGCCCGAGCTCAAGGCCGCGGGGCGGCTCGAGGGGCTCGCGTTCGACGCGGGGGAGGGGATCGTCGGATCGGCGATGGCGCGGGACGCGACGCTGCCGCTCGCCGAGGTCGACCCCGCCCGCACGCCCGTCTTCGGGAGCACCTCCCTGCGCGGGCTCGCCTCTCTCAAGGTGATCCCGGTGAAGGCCGGCACGGCGATGCTCGGGGCGCTCGTGCTGGGCGCCCGGCAGCGGGGCGCCTACGACCGGGAGGTGGTGCTCCAGCTCGAGGTGGTCGCGATGCAGGCGGGCCAGTCGATCGAGCGCGCCCGCCTCTTCGACCGCACCGAGCGGCTCGCCACGACCGACGGGCTGACCGGCCTCACGAACCACCGGACGATGCAGGAGCGGCTCGAGGAGCACCTCGCCCTCGCGCAGCGGTACGGGAAGCGCGTGTCGATGCTCCTCTGCGACGTGGACCACTTCAAGTCGGTGAACGACACCTACGGGCACCCGGTCGGCGACGAGGTGCTGCGCGCCGTGGCGCGGACGCTCGTGAAGGAGGCCCGCGGGACCGACGTGGTGGCGCGGTACGGCGGCGAGGAGTTCGCGATCGTCCTGTCCGAGACCGACACCGCCGGCGCGACCGTCATCGCGGAGCGCATCCGCGAGCGCGTCGCGGGGCTCGTGCACCAGACTCCTCAGGGCCCGCTGCGCGTCACCATCTCGCTCGGCACCGCCACCTTCCCCGACGACGCGAAGACCAAGGCCGAGCTCATCGAGCGGACGGACGGCTGCCTCTACCACGCGAAGCGGCACGGCCGGAACCAGACCGTGGCCGCCGCGAGCCTCCGCGCGCCCCGGCGCCTCACCGGGTCGTCCTGACGCACGCCGCGCGTGTGCTCCCCCCCGACACCCTGCTAGACTGGGGCCGGCGTCGCCGACAGTGCCCCTCGAGCACCGGAGCCGCGCGGAGTGAAAAAGAACTTCGTCCTCGACACCAACGTCCTGCTTCACGACCCCCGCAGCATGTTCGGGTTCGACGACAACGACGTCGTCATCCCCATCTACGTCATCGAGGAGATCGACAACTTCAAGCGCGACCTCTCGACCCTGGGCCGCAACGCCCGCCAGGTCGCCCGGTACCTCGACGAGTTCCGCGTCCAGGGCAAGCTGGGCGAGGGCGTGTCCATGGGGCCGGAGCACGGGCGGGTGCGCGTGCTGATGATGGACCGGAAGCTCGCGCCGGAGATGGCGAACGGCACGCACTCGATCGACGACAAGATCCTCGCCGTCGCCGTCTCGCTGCGCGATCGCGAGAAGGACAAGCCGACGGTGTTCGTGTCCAAGGACACGAACCTGCGCATCCGCGCCGACGCGCTCGGCCTCCACGCCGAGGACTACGACGTCGAGGGCGTGGTGCTCGACGAGCTGTGGAGCGGCATCTCCGAGCTCGACGTCGCGCCCGAGGAGGTGAACGAGTTCTACGCGAGCGGGACCATCCCGTGCCCGGGCGATCCGCCGCCGCCCAACGCCTTCATCGTCCTGCGCGACCGCACGAACCCGCAGCACTCCGCGGTCGCCAAGTACTCGGCCGCCAAGCAGGCGCTGGTCCAGCTCATCAAGACGCCGAAGGAGGGCGTCTGGGGGATCCGGCCGCGGAACAAGGAGCAGTCGTTCGCGCTCGATCTCCTCCTCAACGACGAGGTGCGGCTCGTCACCATCGTCGGCAAGGCGGGCACCGGCAAGACGCTGCTCGCGATCGCCGCAGGGCTCCAGAAGACCATGGAGGACGGTGTCTATCAGAAGCTGCTCGTCTCGCGCCCGATCTTCCCCCTCGGCCGGGACATCGGCTACCTGCCAGGCTCCGTCGAGGAGAAGCTCAACCCCTGGATGCAGCCGATCTTCGACAACGTCGAGTACCTCATGAACCTCTCGCGCTCGGAGAAGAAGGCCGGGCGCGGGTACCACGAGCTGCTCGACCTGGGCATCCTCGAGATCGAGCCGCTGACGTACATCCGCGGCCGCTCCATCCCGAACCAGTACATCATCGTCGACGAGGCCCAGAACCTCACCCCGCACGAGGTGAAGACCATCATCACGCGCGTGGGCGACGGGACGAAGATCGTCCTCACCGGCGACCCCTACCAGATCGACAATCCGTACGTGGATCAGACGAACAACGGCCTCATCCACGTGGTGAACCGCTTCAAGAACGAGCGGCTCGCCGGCCACATCACGATGCAGAAGGGCGAGCGGAGCCCGCTCGCCGAGCTTGCGGCGAACCTGCTGTAGACCATGGGGCGGGCTCCGCGAGGCAGGGGTGGGGCCCCGGCGGCTCCGCCGACGGGGCGGGGCGGCACGCCCCGTGGAACACCCGGAGCACGCTCGCCGAGCTGGCTGCGAACCTCCTGTGATCCATCCTCCACTGAACCGCGACGCGCGGCCCGTTAGGCCTCTCGGATGAAACAGCCGCCCACGCCCCCGGACGCGTCGCAGGCGCCGCGCCTCGAGTACCCGCTCGCCTACGGGTTCACCATCATCGGGCTCGCCGGCGACGACTTCCCGGAGCACGCGCGCCGGCTCGTCGCCCGGCACGTCGCCGAGGTGCCGGTCGAGGCCGTGGTCGTGCGCGCGAGCGCCGCCGGCAAGTACCACTCGGTGTCGGTGTCGGTCCGCCTGGAGTCGGAGGAGCAGCGCCGGGCCGTGTACCGGGCGCTCCACGAGGACGCTCGGGTGGTCTTCGTGCTGTAGGCCGCGCCTGCGCGGGCCGCTACGCGGCCGCCTGCGCGCCGAAGTCGACGATCTCGACGGGGTTGGCGGCCATTCCGAACGTCACCTCGTCGCGCCAGCCCTCGGCGTCGCCGCCGATCTGGAGCGGCATCGGGCGCTCGAAGCGGAGCGCGACGCGGTCGGCGTGGAAGTCGAGCAGGCCGGGATGCGCGAACTCGCCCGACCAGATGCTGCCGAGGTTGAGGAGCAGGGTGTGGAGGTGGATGCTCGTGGCGATGCGCACCTGCATCATCCCGGGCGCCTTCTGCGCGAAGGGGAAGACGCGGAGCCCGAGCCCGTAATAGGGGACCGTGCTCGCGGCGGTCAGCATGCACGGGCCGGCGTAGAGGAGCTCGCCGTTCGCGATCGGCCTGCCGACGCGGCGGCCCGCGGGGTCGAGGCGCCAGGCCGGACGGCCGGCGTTCACGACCTCGCAGAACGTGGGACGGCGCTCGGAGAGGAAGCGCGGGACGGAGCGCAGCGCGAGGGCGAGCCCGTAGCCCGACATTCCCTCGCCCAGCCGCCGGAAGGGCGTCGCGCCGAGCTGGCCGCGGATCCAGTTGTAGTCGTTCATGATCGCCGCGTCGATCCCGACGCCGGCGAAGGGGGTCCGGCGGCCCTCGCACGTGAGGAGATCCAGGCGGCGGACCCGGTCCACCTCGCCGCGGACGAACCGGGCGAGATCCTGGACGTGCCGCCGCGGCTCCGCGCCGACCATCTCGGCGACCGCGTTCCCGGTGCCGAGCGCCAGGACGCCGAAGCGCGGCGGGCGGGCGGCGCGCCGCTCGGCGCTCTCCAGGATGCGGTTCACCCACGCGACGAAGGTCCCATCGCCGCCCCCGGTGAACACGGTCCGGTACCGGCGGGCGACCACCTCCTCGGCGATCTCGACCGCCTCGCCCGGGGAGCGCGAGAGGTAGAGGTGCTCGTCAGGCAGCACGGAGGAGAGGGCCCGGCGGACGTCGTGGTTCACCTGCTTCGCGTGGGCGTTGAGGAGGACCGCCACGTCCGTCCCGCCCGTCGAGGGGAACGGCTCTCGTGACGTACTCGGCTGTGCGCTGCGCACCATCCGTTGCATCCTCTTCCCCCCGAGGGCTCTGACGCGAATGTCCGGGAACGAGAGCAAGCGAGGTGCCACGGTGCGTCGAGAACGAAAGCGGCCATGGTTTCGGCCACCTCCGATGTCCCACGTCCCGGGGAGGGGTAGCGTGGGACGCGTCGCGGGGGTGGCGGTGCGAATCACGGTACGCACCTGTCCGGGGTGGAGCTACCGCTCAGGGGGCCGGGCGGGCCGCGTGCTCCTCGCCCGCCCAAGAAGCGCAAGTCGTCGTTTGACAGCCTCCTTCGCGGACTTAGGTTGCCCCCCGTCCAGGAGGGATTTCCACCAATGGCCAAGATCATCGGCATCGACCTCGGCACGACGAACTCCGTCGTCGCGGTGATGGAGGGGAAGGACCCCGTCGTCATCACCAACGAGGAGGGATCGCGTCTCACCCCGAGCGTGGTCGCCTATACCAAGGAAGGGGAGCGGCTCGTCGGGCAGGTGGCGAAGCGCCAGGCCATCACCAACCCCGAGAAGACCGTCTACTCGATCAAGCGGTTCATGGGCCGCCGGCACGGCGAGGTCCAGGACGAGATGAAGCGCGTCCCGTACCACGTCTCCGAGGGCCCGAACGGCGACGCGCGCATCGAGATCGACGGGAAGCAGTACTCGCCCCCGGAGATCAGCGCGCAGGTCCTGCTCAAGCTGAAGCGGGCGGCCGAGAACTACCTCGGCGAGAAGGTGACCGACGCGGTGATCACCGTGCCGGCCTACTTCAACGACGCGCAGCGCCAGGCGACCAAGGACGCCGGCGAGATCGCCGGCCTCAACGTCCGGCGCATCGTGAACGAGCCGACGGCGGCGGCGCTCGCCTACGGGCTCGACAAGAAGAAGAACGAGAAGATCGCCGTCTACGACTTCGGCGGCGGCACGTTCGACATCTCGATCCTCGAGGTGGGCGAGAACGTCGTCGAGGTGCTCGCGACGAACGGCGACACGCACCTCGGCGGCGACAACATCGACCAGACCGTGATCGACTGGCTGATCGCCGAGTTCAAGAGGGACACCGGCATCGACGTCTCCAAGGACAAGATGGTCCTGCAGCGGCTCAAGGAGGCGGCGGAGAAGGCGAAGATCGAGCTCTCCTCGATGACGGAGACCGAGATCAACCTGCCGTTCCTCACGGCGGATCAGACCGGCCCGAAGCACCTCTCGATCAAGCTCTCGCGCGCCAAGCTCGAGCAGATGGTCGAGGCCCTCATCGAGCGGTCGATCGAGCCGACGCGCAAGTGCCTCGCCGACGCGAAGCTCCAGGCCTCGCAGATCGACGAGGTTGTGCTCGTCGGCGGCCAGACGCGCATGCCGAAGATCCAGGAGACGGTGAAGCGGTTCTTCGGCAAGGAGCCGAACCGGACCGTGAACCCGGACGAGGTGGTGGCGGTGGGCGCGGCGGTCCAGGCCGGCGTGCTCTCCGGCGAGGTGAAGGACATCCTCCTCCTCGACGTCACCCCGCTCTCCCTCGGCGTCGAGACGCTGGGCGGCGTCATGACCCGGCTCATCGACCGCAACACGACCATCCCCGCCAAGCGCTCGGAGACGTTCTCCACCGCGGCGGACAGCCAGACGTCGGTCGAGATCCACGTGCTCCAGGGCGAGCGCGAGATGGCGCGGGACAACCGGACGCTGGGCAGGTTCCACCTCGAGGGCATCCCGCCCGCGCCGCGGGGCATGCCGCAGATCGAGGTCACGTTCGACATCGACGCGAACGGCATCCTGAACGTCTCGGCGAAGGACAAGGGGACGGGCAAGGAGACCAAGATCACGATCACCCACTCCTCGGGCCTCAACAAGAACGAGGTCGAGAAGATGGTGGCCGACGCCCGCGAGCACGAGTCCGAGGACAAGAAGCGGCGCGAGGAGATCGAGCAGCGGAACCGGGCCGAGAACCTCGCGTACCAGATGGAGAAGATGGTCCGCGAGAACAAGGACAAGCTCTCGGCGGCCACGGCGAAGGACCTCGAGGACGCGATCCAGGAGGTCCACAAGGTCCGCGAGAAGGGCTCCGCCGAGGAGGTGAAGGCCGCGGCCGAGCGGCTCGAGCGCGCCAGCCACAAGGCCGCCGAGGAGCTCTACAAGGCGGCGCCCAGCGCGGCGCCCGGCGGCGACGGCGCGCAGCAGGGCCCGGCGCAGGAGAAGCCGAAGGACAACGTGGTGGACGCGGAGTTCAAGCAGGTGTGACCGTCGCGGGCCCCGCCTGGGCGGGGCCCGCCGGGCCTCGGGCCTCAGGCCTCGGACCTCAGGCCTCGGACCTCAGGGATGCGGCGCCAGGTGCCCCTGGAGCCCAGGCCTGAGGCCTGAAGCCTGAGGCCTTTTTCGTCGCTCCGCCCTGCGCCTCGCTTTTGGGGATCGCGGGCCTTACCATCGAGGCGCCGTGAACCTGACCGTCCTCTCGCGCTCGCAGGAGATCTACACGACCGGCCGGATCGTGGAGGCGGCGCGCGCGCGCGGGATCCGCACCCGCGTCGTCGATCCCCTGGAGGTCGAGCTCGGCCTCGGCGAGCGCGCGCCCGCCGCCTACTGGCGCGGCCGCCGGCTCCCGCGGGCGGACGTGGTCGTCCCGCGCATCGGCCTCTCGGTCCACCAGTACGGCCTCGGGGTCGTGAACCAGCTCGAGCTCATGGGCGTCCCCGTGATGAACGGGACGTACGGCATCGCCGCGAGCCGCAACAAGATGCGCGTGCTGCAGATGCTCTCGGCGGCGGGCGTGGCGGTCCCGCGGACCGTGATGGCGAGCGAGCCCGCGCGCATCAAGGATCTCGTGAAGCTCGTGGGCGGGGTCCCGGTGCTCGTGAAGCTCCTCTCGGTGAGCGAGAGGAGCGGGGTCATGATCTGCGAGAGCCTGCAGTCGCTGGAGGCGGCCCTCGAGGCCATCCTGGGGCTCGGTCAGAACATCGTGGTCCAGCAGTACCTTCGGGGCGCGCTCGGCCGCGACCTGCGCGTGCTCGTCGTCGGGGGCGAGGTGATCGCGGCGATGCGCCGGCGCGCCCCGCCCGGCCGGTTCACCCCCAACCTCCGCCGGGGCGCGCAGTTCGAGCCGGTCGAGCTCTCCGCCGAGTACGCGCGGCCGGCGCTCGAGGCCGCGCGCGTGCTGCAGCTCGAGATCTGCGCGGTGGACATGCTCGACGGGAAGGGCGGCCCGCGGGTGTTCGAGGTGAACAGCTCCCCCTCGATCCGCGAGGCCGAGGCCACGTGCGGGATCGACGCCGCGGGGCGCATCGTCGAGCGTGCGATCCGGCTGGCTGCGCAGCGGGCGCCAGCGGCGCCACGGCGCACGCCGCGCCAGCGGGACGCGCCCTCCGCCGCTCGGCTGCCGTGAGGCCCGCAGCCGGGCTGGCCGCCGGCCGCGGCCTCAGGACCGACGCCTGAGGCCCCATCAGTGAATCCTCGAGTGCTCTCCGGCGTCTGTTGCTATAGAGGTTCGGCATGCGAGCGGTCCTCCTCTCGATCTCCTTGATTCTCGCGCTCCCCGCCGGGGTGGTCGCGGACCCCGAGGCCAACGCGGCCAAGAGCTACCGTGTGGTCACCGAGGGGACGACGGTGTCCCTTCCGGCGGGCGGGTCCGGGACGCTCGTCCTCTCCATCGTCCCGATGAACGGGACGAAGGTTCACCCGCAGGCGCCGCTCAAGATCGCGCTCACGGGCACCGCGGGCCTGAAGCTGACCCGCGACACGCTCGGCCGGAAGGACGCCGCCGATCCCAAGGCCGAGGGGCCGAGGTTCGAGGTGCCGTTCACCGCCGTCGCGGCCGGCGCGCAGGAGGCCCGCGCCAAGGTGGAGTTCTACCTCTGCGCGGACGACTGGTGCGCGCGGCAGACGCGGGACGTCTCGGTCGCGATCGCGGTGAAGTGAGCTCGCTCGAGCCGAGGGGAGCCCGCGCGTGCGCGTCGTCTACGGAATGAACCCGGTCCGCGAGCTGCTGCGCGCGGAGGGAGAGGGGCCGTCGGAGCTGTGGCTGGCCGAGGGCGGCACGCGGGGCGCGGCGTTCGCCGCGCTGGAGCGGGACGCGCGCGCGCGCGGCGCCCGCGTCCGGACGGCGCCGCGCGCGCAGCTCGACAAGCTCGCCGGCACCGATCGGCACCAGGGCGTGGTCGCGACGGTCGCGGACTTCCGGTACGCCGAGGTCCCGGAGCTCCTCGCCCGCGCAGCCGCCGCGGGCGCGGCGCCGCTGGTGCTCGTGCTCGACGGCGTCGAGGACCCGCACAACCTCGGGGCGATCATCCGCTCGGTGCACGCGCTCGGCGGGCACGGGGTGGTGATTCCCCGGGACCGCGCGGTGGGGGTGACGCCGGTGGTGGCGAAGACGTCGGCCGGCGCGGTCGAGCGGTGCGCCATCGCACGCGTGGTGAATATGGCGAAGGCGCTCGAGAAGCTGAAGGAGGCGGGCGTCTGGTCGGTCGCGCTCGCCCAGGACGCGGAGCGGCCGCTCTCCTCGCACGACCTCCGCGGGCCGACCGCGCTCGTGCTCGGGAGCGAAGGGGCGGGGCTCCGCCCGCTCGTGCGCAGGACGTGTGACTTCGAGGCGAAGATCCCCATGCCAGGGGAGCTGGAGAGCCTCTCCGTCTCCGCCGCTGCGGCCATCGCCATGTACGAGGTCTCGCGGCAGCGGAGCGTTCGATCGGGGAGCAGGGAAGGCGGTTTTCGGCCGTCGGAATCCCCTGTTGACAAGACCCGCTGAGTCGTTTTAAAGACGCCCCTCCACTCAGGGCGGTGGCCGACTGCCCTGGCAGGAGGGCAGGCGTCCGAACCGGAAGGATTTCGCTGGCGTAGCTCAGCAGGTAGAGCAGCTGCCTTGTAAGCAGCAGGTCGCGGGTTCGAATCCCACCGCCAGCTTGGAGCGCTGGGAAGGGGAAGGGCCCGGAGAGTGTCAGAGTTGCGGAGGGATTCCCGAGCGGCCAAAGGGAGCAGACTGTAAATCTGCCGTCTTACGACTTCGGTGGTTCGAATCCACCTCCCTCCACCAAGTAGCCTGGGGTTTTCGAGAGCAGCGGAGACGACGTTTCGGGAGGCCTGCGGGAATAGCTCAGTTGGTAGAGCGTCAGCCTTCCAAGCTGAATGTCGCGGGTTCGAATCCCGTTTCCCGCTCACGGAAGGTCGGAACGAAGGAAAGGTTGCCCTGGTAGCTCAGTCGGTAGAGCGCGTCCTTGGTAAGGACGAGGTCTCCAGTTCAATCCTGGACCAGGGCTCTCAGGATCGGCGGTGGGTGACGGGCGGCGGCCGCCGCCCGTCACTCGTGCGCAGATGGATCCAGTGAGGAAGGGCAGCCATGGCCGGTAATCGCACCATCATCACGCTCGAGTGCAAGACCTGCAAAGAGCGCAACTACACGACGACCAAGAACAAGAAGAAGACGCAGGACAAGCTCACCCGGTCCAAGTACTGCCCGCGGTGCCGCAAGCACGTGGAGCACAAGGAAGCGAAGTAGCGGGATCGGGCAGGGTGGCAGCGGGATAGGCCAGTAGCTCGAACGGTAGAGCAGCGGTCTCCAAAACCGCGGGTTGGGGGTTCAAATCCCTCCTGGCCTGCCAGATGGGAACGAGGGCGGGGTGGCCGGAGAGGTCGCCCCGCCCTCCCTCACGGAAGCGGTCGAGAGAAGCCATGGACAACGTCGCCGTCGTGGATCGGGCCAAGCGGATCGTCGGGATCGCCTACGTCGTCGCCGCGCTCGTGGTCGGCGTCTTCCTGTCCCGCGTGTTCCAGGCGTCCTTCGTCTGGGGCAGCGTGAACGACTTCGACATCCTCGGCCTCACGAACCTCTCCGGGGCGCTCGGGTATGGCATCGCGACTGTCGTCGCGATCCTCGTCTGGCGCGTGCCGCGGACGCGGCAGGTGTCGCTCGACATCGCGCTGGAGCTGGGCCGCGTGACCTGGCCGACGATGCGCGAGACGCGCGCGGCCACCGTCGCCGTGATCATCGCCTCGCTCGTCGCGGCGTTGATCCTCGGGCTCTTCGACATCGGCTGGGCTGCGATCGCCAACTGGGTCTACGGCACGCCGAAGTAGCGGGCGGGCTGGTGGGATCGGGCGGGCGGGCGGCGCGGGCCGCCGCGTAACGCGGGCATCCCGGTAGTGCACGCGGCGCGAACACGGAGAACCCAATGGCGAAGAAGTGGTACGTGGTGCACACCTACTCGGGCTTCGAGAACAAGGTGAAGAAGTCCCTGGAGGAGCGCGTTCGCCAGCACGAGCTCCAGGAGCAGTTCGGGGAGATCCTCATCCCCATGGAAGTGGTCCAGGAGATGGTGAAGGGGGAGAAGAAGACGTCGAAGCGGAAGTTCTTCCCCGGCTACATCCTCGTCAACATGGAGATGAGCCTCCAGACCTGGCACCTCGTGAAGGGTACGGCCAAGGTCACCGGGTTCGTCGGGAACGCGAAGACGCCGGATCAGGTCCCCGCCGTCTCCGACGCCGAGGTCCAGCGGCTGACCACGCAGATCTCCGAAGGCTCGCTCAAGCCGAAGCCGAAGGTGCAGTTCGAGGAGGGCGACCAGGTCCGGGTGATCGACGGCCCGTTCTCGAACTTCAACGGCACCGTCGAAGAGGTGAAGCCGGAGAAGGGCAAGCTGCGGGTGCTCGTCTCCATCTTCGGCCGCGCGACGCCGGTCGAGCTGGACTTCATGCAGGTGGAGAAGACGTAGGAGCAGCGGTCAACGGAGCGTGGAAGAGCCCGCCGGGCTCGTGAGACCACGCAGGGCCATGCGGTCCGGCCCGGAAGGAAGCCATGGCGAAGAAGGTCACAGGACAGATCAAGCTGCAGCTCCCCGCCGGAAAGGCGAACCCGGCGCCCCCCGTGGGCCCCGCGCTCGGCCAGCACGGCGTCAACATCATGGAGTTCTGCAAGCAGTTCAACGCGCAGACCCAGCCCCAGGCGAAGGAAGGGCTCATCATCCCGGTCATCATCACGGTGTACCAGGACCGGACCTTCTCCTTCATCCTGAAGACGCCCCCCGCGGCCATCCTCCTCAAGAAGGCGGCCGGCCTCCACACGGAGAAGAAGAAGGGCTCCGGCGCGCACGCTCCCGGCAAGGAGAAGGTCGGGAAGGTGACGCGCGCCCAGGTGGAGCAGATCGCCAAGACCAAGATGCCGGACATGACGGCGGGGAGCCTCGAGGCCGCGATGCGGACCGTCGAAGGGACCGCGCGCTCCATGGGCATCGAGATCGTCGGCTGACCGCGAGGAGGACACGAACATGGCTCAGGGCAAGAAGTTCAAGGCGGCGCTGGCGAAGGTCGATCGCAACAAGCGGTACAAGGTCGACGAGGCGATGGGCCTCGTGAAGCAGATCGCCACGAAGAAGTTCGACGAGACGGTCGACGCGGCCATCAACCTCGGGGTCGATCCCAAGCACGCCGATCAGGTGGTCCGCGGCGCGGTGGTGCTGCCCCACGGGATGGGCAAGACGGTGAAGCTCGCGGTGTTCGCGAAGGGGGACAAGGCCCGCGAGGCGCAGGAGGCCGGCGCGGACATCGTCGGCGCCGAGGACCTGGCCGAGAAGGTCCAGGGCGGCTTCATGGACTTCGACAAGGTGATCGCCACCCCCGACATGATGGGCGTGGTCGGCCGCCTCGGAAAGGTGCTGGGCCCCCGCGGCCTCATGCCCAACCCGAAGATCGGCACCGTCACCATGGACCTCACCCGCGCCATCAAGGAGCAGAAGGCCGGCAAGGTCGAGTTCCGGGTGGAGAAGGCGGGCATCGTCCACGTGCCGTTCGGGAAGGCCTCCTTCGATCCCGAGAAGCTCAAGGCGAACTTCACCGCCATCATGGAGGTCATCTACAAGGCGAAGCCCCAGACGGCGAAGGGCGTCTACGTCAAGAACGTGACCGTGAGCACGACCATGGGGCCGGGCATCAAGCTCGACCTGGCGGAGCTCGCCGCGTCTCACGCGTAGTTCACGGAGATTTCGAGAGGTTCCCGGCGGCTCGCCGCCGCCGGGGTTCTGGTCCAAGACAGCGGGCCCGCTCCCCCCGAGTGCGGAAGGCGTAGGGGAGGGCGGCCAAGCGGATGAAGCGTATCCGACCCGCCGAGACGGGAACCTGCGAAGTGGTTGCAGCGTCCCCTGCTTGGCCAGGGGGTCTCGTACCGGACGTCCGGTCCGAAGCCCAGCGAACGACGCCGACCGGTGAGAACCGGCGGTCGGAAAGGTGGTGAGCAAGCTTGAACCGGACGGAGAAAGAGCAGGTCATCGGAGAGCTTCACGAGAAGATGGCCAAGGCCCGGGCGGCCATCGTGGCAGAGCCCAAGGGGCTGACGGTCGCGGTGGTGACCGATCTGCGCAAGAAGCTGCGGGACGCGAAGATCGACTACCGGGTCGTGAAGAACACGCTCGCCGCGCGCGCCGCCAAGGGCACGCCGGTGGAGGTGCTGGCGGAGAAGTTCGTCGGGCCGACCGCGATCGTCATCTCGTACGACGACGTGGTCACCGCCGCGAAGCTGATCACGGACTTCGCGAAGGACCGTGAGAACTTCACCATCCGCACCGCGGTCGTGGAGGGCCAGGTCGTGGACGCGAAGGGCGTCCAGGCGCTGGCGAAGCTGCCGGGGCTCAAGGAGCTGCGCGCGCAGATCCTGAGCATGCTGCAGCAGCCCGCGACGCAGCTCGCCCGCGTCATCGGCACCCCGGGCCAGCAGCTGGCCCGCGTCGTCGACGCGCGGAGGGAGCAGCTCGAGAAGCCTGCGTAAACGGTACGTGAACTGGTCCTGCGCGGGGACGCGCGGGGCTCCAACGCTGCGGGCGCCTCGGGCGCCCATACGAGAAGAGAGGAAGAAGACGTCATGGCAGACCTGAATACGATCGTCGATCAGCTGTCCGGCCTCACGGTGATGGAGGCCGCCGACCTCGTGAAGAAGCTCGAGGAGAAGTGGGGCGTCACGGCCGCCGCCGCCGCGCCGGTCATGATGGCGGGCCCTGCGGGCGGCGCGGCCGCTCCGGCCGCCGAGGCGCAGACGGACTTCTCCGTCGTGCTCGCCGACGCCGGCGCCAACAAGATCAACGTGATCAAGGAGGTCCGCGCGATCACGGGCCTCGGCCTCAAGGAGGCGAAGGACCTCGTCGAGGGCGCCCCCAAGGAGGTCAAGGCTGGCGTTCCGAAGGCGGAGGCCGAGGAGCTCAAGAAGAAGCTCGAGGCGGCCGGCGCCAAGGTTCAGCTCAAGTAGCAGCGTCTCGTTTCACGGATTGCGGAGGGACGGCCGAGCGGCCGTCCCTCCGCAGTTCGCATCCGCTGGATTCTTTGACGGGCAGGGGCGAAGCGGTTACAAACCGGTATCCCTTCATCCACTCCGTGCACACGAGGCCTGAGGCCGAGCGAGGCTGATTAGCCGGTCGAGAGACCGGCTAGACGCTTTTGTGCCGCCTTTTTCGTTGGGGAAGAGAGGTCCGAGTTCGATGGCGACCACGATCCAGAACAGCTTCCGAATCCGCCGCAACTTCGGAAAGATCAACAAGATTGCAGAGATCCCCAACCTCATCGCCATCCAGAAGTTCAGTTACGACAAGTTTCTCCAGGCCGACGTCCCGCCCGAGAAGCGCGACGACACGGGCCTCCAGGGGGTCTTCAAGTCTGTCTTCCCCATCAAGGACTTCAACGAGACCAGCTCGCTCGAGTTCGTGAGCTACCACCTCGAGAAGCCGAAGTACGACGTCGACGAGTGCCACCAGCGGGGCATGACCTACTCCGCCCCGATCAAGGTCGTCGTTCGCCTGGTCGTCTGGGACAAGGACGAGGAGACCGGCGCGCAGTCGATCCGCGACGTCAAGGAGCAGGAGGTCTACTTCGGCGAGATCCCGCTCATGACCGAGAACGGGACCTTCATCATCAACGGCACGGAGCGCGTGGTCGTCTCGCAGCTCCACCGCTCGCCGGGCGCGTTCTTCGACCACGACAAGGGCAAGAGCCACTCCTCCGGCAAGCTGCTCTACAACGCGCGGATCATCCCGTACCGCGGCTCGTGGATCGACTTCGAGTTCGACCACAAGGACATCCTCTACGTGCGCATCGACCGGCGCCGGAAGCTGCCGGCCACGGTCCTGCTGCGCGCGCTCGGCGCGGTGCCCGACACCTCCAAGAAGGAGCCGGTCGACTTCCGCGGGAGCGCCGAGGAGATCCTCAAGTACTACTACGACACCGAGACGATCCGGATCGAGGGCAAGGGCAAGTTCGAGAAGGACCTGAACCCCGACCTGCTCAAGGGCCAGCGCGCGACCCGCGACATCCGCGATCCCAAGTCGAGCGAGGTGATCGTCAAGAAGAACCGCAAGTACACCGAGAGCGCGATCAAGAAGCTCGTCGCCGCGAAGCTGAAGTCGCTCCCGATCGATCCGGAGGAGGTCTACACGAAGATCTCCGCCGAGGACGTGGTGGACGAGGCCACCGGCGAGGTCCTCCTCGAGGTGAACGAGGAGGTCACCGAGGCCAAGATCGAGGAGCTGCGCAAGCGCGACATCGCCTCGTTCAAGGTCCTCTTCATCGACAACCTGAACGTCCTCCCGTCGCTCCGCGACACGCTCATGCAGGACAAGATCGCCTCCCCCGAGGAGGCGATCATGGAGATCTACCGGCGCCTCCGCCCCGGCGATCCGCCGACGCCGGAGACGGCGACGAACCTCTTCGTCAACCTGTTCTTCAACCCCGAGCGCTACGACCTCTCCAAGGTCGGCCGCCTCAAGCTGAACTACAAGTTCGGGATCGACGAGCCGCTCGACAACTCCGTCCTGACCAAGCGCGACGTCCTCGAGGTGGTCCGCTTCCTCATCGACCTCAAGAACGGCTCGCCCAACAAGGACGTCGACGACATCGACCACCTCGGCAACCGGCGCGTCCGCGCGGTCGGCGAGCTGCTCGAGAACCAGTACCGGATCGGCCTGGTCCGCATGGAGCGCGCGATCAAGGAGCGCATGAGCCTCCAGGAGATCGAGACGCTCATGCCGCACGACCTGATCAACGCGAAGCCGGTGACCGCGGTGATCAAGGAGTTCTTCGGGTCCAGCCAGCTCTCGCAGTTCATGGACCAGACGAACCCGCTCTCCGAGGTCACCCACAAGCGGCGCCTCTCGGCCCTCGGGCCGGGCGGCCTCACCCGCGAGCGGGCCGGCTTCGAGGTGCGCGACGTCCACTCCACGCACTACGGCCGCATCTGCCCCATCGAGACGCCGGAGGGCCCGAACATCGGCCTCATCGCCTCGCTCTCCACCTACGCGCGCGTGAACGAGTACGGCTTCGTCGAGACGCCGTACCGCAAGGTCGAGAAGGGCCGGGTGACCGACGAGGTGACCTTCTACTCCGCGCTCGAGGAGGAGAAGCACATCATCGCGCAGGCCAACGCGGCGGTGGACAAGAAGGGCAACTTCCTCGGCGCCGTCAACTGCCGCAAGGAAGGCGAGTACATCATCTGCAAGCCGGAAGAGATCGACCTGATGGACGTGAGCCCGAATCAGCTCGTGTCCGTCGCCGCCGGTCTGGTGCCGTTCCTCGAGAACGACGACGCCAACCGCGCCCTCATGGGCTCCAACATGCAGCGCCAGGCCGTGCCGCTCCTCCGCACCGCCTCGCCGCTCGTCGGCACCGGCATGGAGGGCATCGTGGCGCGCGACTCCGGCGTGACCGTGGTCGCGAAGCGCGACGGCGTCATCCAGTCGGTGGACGCGTCCCGCATCGTGGTCAAGGCAGACGTCGCCACCTCGACGACGGACGTCGCCAACGAGGTGGACATCTACAACCTCATCAAGTACCAGCGCTCGAACCAGAACACCTGCATCAACCAGAAGCCGATCGTGAAGCCCGGCGAGCGGGTGAAGAAGGGCGACGTCATCGCCGACGGTCCCGCGACCGAGATGGGCGAGCTGGCCCTCGGGCAGAACGTGGTCGTCGCGTTCATGCCCTGGCAGGGCTACAACTTCGAGGACTCGATCCTCCTCTCCGAGCGGCTCATCAAGGAGGACATCTTCACGTCGGTGCACATCGAGGAGTTCGAGTGCGTCGCGCGTGACACCAAGCTCGGCAAGGAAGAGATCACCCGGGACATCCCGAACGTCGGCGAGGAGGCCCTGAAGGACCTCGACGAGTCGGGCATCGTGCGCATCGGCGCCGAGGTGAAGCCGGGCGACATCCTCGTCGGCAAGATCACCCCCAAGGGCGAGACCCAGCTCTCCCCCGAGGAGAAGCTCCTCCGCGCGATCTTCGGCGAGAAGGCGGGCGACGTCCGCGACAGCTCGCTGCGCGTCCCGCCGGGCGTCTCCGGCACGGTCATCAACGCCAAGGTCTTCAGCCGCAAGGGCGTCGAGAAGGACGAGCGCGCCAAGGCCATCGAGGAGATGGAGGAGGCGAAGCTCCTCAAGGACCAGAACGACGAGATCCGGATCATCCAGGACTCCGCGTTCCAGAAGATCCGCCGGCTGCTCTCGGGCAAGGAGGTCCAGGGCCGCCTCGTCGATGACAAGGGCAACCAGCTCCTCAAGAAGGGCGACGTCCTCGACGACGCCCTGCTCGACGCGGTTCCGCAGCGCTACTGGGGCGAGATCGCCGTGGAGGGCGACGTCCAGGACCTCGTCCGGAAGATCGCCGAGAACTTCGAGGAGCAGAAGGAGCTCGTGAAGCTCCTGTTCGGCGAGAAGATCGGCCGCCTGAAGAAGGGCGACGAGCTGCCCCCCGGCGTGATCAAGATGGTGAAGGTGTACGTCGCCATCAAGCGCAAGCTGGCCGTCGGCGACAAGATGGCCGGCCGCCACGGAAACAAGGGCGTCGTCTCGCGCGTGCTGCCCGAGGAGGACCTGCCGTACCTCGAGGACGGCACCCCCGTGGACATCGTGCTCAACCCGCTCGGCGTGCCCTCCCGCATGAACGTCGGGCAGATCCTGGAGACGCACCTCGGCTGGGCGGCGCGCAACGTCGGCCTCCGGCTCCAGGAGATGATCGAGAAGAGCTTCGGCCCCGCCGAGCTCCGCAAGAAGCTCAAGGCCGCCTTCGCCGGCCTGGAGCCGGCGGCGAGCGACAAGCTCGCGGCGCTCATCGACGACGTGCCGGACAAGGAGCTGCCGAAGATGGCGCAGAAGCTCCGCCGCGGCATGCACGTGGCCACGCCGGTGTTCGACGGCGCCCGCGAGTCCGAGATGAAGGAGCTCCTCCAGGAGGGCTCCGCGACGATGCAGTCGATCCTGTTCGACGGCCGCACCGGCGAGCCGTTCGACCAGGACGTGACCGTCGGCGTCATGTACATGCTGAAGCTCCACCACCTCGTGGACGAGAAGATCCACGCTCGGTCGATCGGGCCGTACTCGCTCGTCACGCAGCAGCCCCTGGGTGGCAAGGCCCAGTTCGGCGGCCAGCGCCTGGGCGAGATGGAGGTCTGGGCGATGGAGGCGTACGGCGCGGCCTACTCGCTCCAGGAGTTCCTCACCGTGAAGTCGGACGACGTGGTGGGGCGCACCCGGATGTACGAGGCCATCGTCAAGGGCGAGAACACGCTCGAGTCCGGCCTGCCGGAGTCGTTCAACGTGCTCATCAAGGAGCTCCAGAGCCTCGCGCTGGACGTCGAGCTGCTCGAGTCCCCGGAGGCGCAGGCCGCCCGCGAGGCCGCGGAGCGGGAGCTGGGCGGCCCGCTCGGCGCCCCGCGCGGCGCGGCGGCGGACAAGAACAGGGACACGGCGTAACCCTTCGACAGGCTCAGGGTGAGCGGAGCCGGGGTGTGGCTACCGTCTTGGAAACCTTTCGCTGAACGAGGTACCACGTGAAGGACATCTTCAATTTCTTCGAGAAGCCGAAGGACCCGCTCTCCTTCTCGGCCATCCGCATCTCGCTCGCGAGCCCGGACAAGATCCGGCAGTGGTCGCACGGTGAGGTGAAGAAGCCGGAGACGATCAACTACCGGACGTTCAAGCCGGAGCGCGACGGCCTCTTCTGCGCGAAGATCTTCGGCCCCGTGAAGGACTACGAGTGCAACTGCGGCAAGTACAAGCGCATGAAGCACCGCGGGGTGGTCTGCGAGAAGTGCGGCGTCGAGGTGATCCAGTCCAAGGTCCGCCGCGAGCGGCTGGGGCACATCACCCTCGCCACGCCCGTCGCGCACATCTGGTTCCTGAAGTCGCTGCCGAGCCGCATCGGCAACCTGCTCGACATCACGCTCAAGGACCTGGAGAAGGTCCTCTACTGTGAGTCGTACATCGTCATCGACCCGAAGGAGACGGAGTTCCAGCGGGGCGAGCTCCTCTCCGAGGACCGGTACCAGAAGGCGCTCGAGGAGAAGGGCGACGACGCGTTCTCGGCCGGCATGGGCGGCGAGGCGGTGCTCCAGCTCCTGCGGGCGGTGGGCCCCGCGGACAAGTCGCACGGCGAAGGCATCCCCGGCCTCGCGGTCGAGCTGCGCGCCGAGATGAAGGAGGCGACGAGCGACGCCAAGCGGAAGAAGATCGCGAAGCGCCTCAAGGTCGTCGAGTCGTTCCTCCAGTCCGGCAACAAGCCGGAGTGGATGATGCTCGAGGTCATCCCGGTCATCCCGCCGGATCTCCGCCCCCTCGTCCCGCTGGACGGCGGCCGGTTCGCGACCTCGGACCTGAACGACCTCTACCGGCGCGTCATCAACCGCAACAACCGCCTGAAGCGGCTCCAGGAGCTCAACGCCCCGGACATCATCATCCGCAACGAGAAGCGGATGCTGCAGGAGGCGGTGGACGCGCTCTTCGACAACGGGCGGCGCGGCAAGACCATCACCGGGCCGAACAAGCGGCCGCTCAAGTCGCTCTCCGACATGCTCAAGGGCAAGCAGGGCCGGTTCCGCCAGAACCTGCTCGGCAAGCGCGTGGACTACTCGGGCCGCTCGGTCATCGTGGTCGGCCCGGAGCTCAAGCTCCACCAGTGCGGCCTGCCGAAGATCATGGCCCTCGAGCTCTTCAAGCCGTTCATCTACAACAAGCTCGAGGAGCGGGGCTACGTCACCACCATCAAGAGCGCGAAGAAGATGGTGGAGAAGGAGCGCCCCGAGGTCTGGGACATCCTCGACGAGGTCATCCGCGAGCACCCGGTCCTGCTGAACCGCGCCCCGACGCTGCACCGCCTCGGCATCCAGGCGTTCGAGCCGGTGCTCATCGAGGGCAAGGCGATCCAGCTCCACCCGCTCGTCTGCACCGCCTTCAACGCCGACTTCGACGGCGACCAGATGGCCGTGCACGTGCCGCTCTCCATCGAGGCGCAGATGGAGGCCCGCGTGCTCATGATGAGCACGAACAACATCCTCTCGCCGGCGCACGGCAAGCCGATCATCGTGCCGTCGCAGGACATCGTCCTCGGCATCTACTACATGACCCGCGAGCGGGCGTTCGCGCGCGGGGAGGGGAAGCGCTTCGCGAGCCCCGAGGAGGTCCGCGCCGCGTACGACCAGGGCGAGGTCGAGCTCCAGGCCAAGGTCTGGGTCCGCATGGACGGGCGCCGGGTCGAGACCACAGTCGGCCGCGTCCTCCTCTACGACATCGTCCCGAAGCGGCTGCCGTTCGAGGCGGTCAACAAGGTCATGGACAAGAAGCAGCTCCAGGGCCTCATCGACCTCACCTACCGGCTCTGCGGCGAGAAGGAGACCGTGCTCCTCGCGGACCGCGTCCGGTCCATGGGCTACGGCAACGCCACCCGCGCCGGCATCTCGATCGCCCTCTCGAACATGGTGATCCCGCGGCGCAAGCCGGAGCTGCTCGACCGCGCCACCCGCGAGGTGGACGACATCCAGACCCAGTACACCGAGGGTCTCATCACCGACGGCGAGCGGTACAACAAGGTCATCGACATCTGGGCGCAGGTCACCGAGGAGGTGGCCCAGGAGATGATGGCCGAGATCGGCACCGAGACGGCGACGGGCGCGGTGGACGGGAAGCGAGAAGAGCGCAAGCAGCCGTCCTTCAACCCGATCTACATCATGGCCGACTCCGGCGCCCGCGGCTCCGCCCAGCAGATCCGGCAGCTCGCCGGCATGCGCGGCCTCATGGCCAAGCCGTCGGGCGAGATCATCGCGACGCCGATCACCGCGAACTTCCGTGAGGGGCTGAACGTCCTCCAGTACTTCATCTCCACGCACGGCGCGCGGAAGGGCCTCGCCGACACCGCCCTCAAGACGGCCAACTCCGGCTACCTCACCCGCCGGCTCGTGGACGTCGCGCAGGACGCCATCATCACCGAGTACGACTGCGGCGCGATGGACGGCATCACGCTCGGCGCGCTCGTCGAGGGTGGCGAGATCATCGAGCCGATGGGCGAGCGCATCCTCGGCCGCGTGGCCCTCGACGACATCCCGGATCCGTTCTCCGGCAACATGCTGGTGCACGCCAACGAGGAGATCGACGAGGGCAAGGTCAAGCTCATCGAGAACGCCGGCATCGACAAGGTGAAGATCCGGTCGGTGCTCACCTGCCAGGCCCGGCGCGGGATCTGCGTCGAGTGCTACGGGCGTGATCTCGCCCGCGGGCGCAAGGTGAACATCGGCGAGGCCGTCGGGGTCATCGCGGCGCAGTCGATCGGCGAGCCGGGCACGCAGCTCACGATGCGGACGTTCCACATCGGCGGCGCGGCCTCGCGGCGGGCGGAGCAGTCCACCATCGAGAACCGCAACCCCGGCCTCGTGAAGTTCCACCAGGTGAGCGTCGCCAAGAAGAAGGACGGCACGCTCATCGTGATGAACCGGAACGGCGAGATCATCGTCACCGACGAGCAGGGGCGTGAGCGCGAGCGGTACGGCGTGGTCTACGGCGCGAAGCTCCTCGTCCGCGAGGGGCAGCGGATCGAGCCCAACACGCTCCTCGCCGAGTGGGATCCGTACTCGATGCCGATCATCACCGAGGTGGCCGGCCACGTGAAGTACGGTGACCTCATCGACGGCGTCACGATCAGCGAGCAGGTGGACGAGATCACGGGCCTCGCCCGCAAGGTGGTCATCGCCTCGAAGGATCCGGACGCGCGGCCGCGCATCTCGATCAAGGATCCCGACAACAAGACCCGGAAGCTCGCCAACTCCGAGGCCGACGCCCGCTACATGCTGCCGGAGGGCGCCAACCTGGTGGTGAACGACGGGGACGAGCTCGACGCCGGCGACGTCATCGCCAAGATGCCCCGCGAGACCACCAAGACCAAGGACATCACCGGCGGTCTCCCGCGCGTCGCCGAGCTGTTCGAGGCCCGCAAGCCGAAGGAGCACGCGGTCATCTCCGAGATCGACGGCGTGGTCGCCTTCGGCAAGGACACGAAGGGCAAGCGCAAGGTGGTCATCACGCCCGAGGTGGACGGCAAGCTCCGGCCCGATCTCGCGAAGGAGTACCTGATCGGCAAGGGCAAGCACATCTCGGTCCACACGGGCGACCGCGTTCGCGCGGGCGAGGCGCTGATGGACGGCGCCGCGAACCCGCACGACATCCTCCGGGTGCTCGGGGAGCAGGAGCTGGCGCGCTGGATGGTGGACGAGGTCCAGGAGGTCTACCGGCTCCAGGGCGTGAAGATCAACGACAAGCACATCGAGACGATCGTCCGGCAGATGCTGCGCCGCGTGCGGATCGTCGACGTGGGCGACACGACCTTCCTCGTGGACGAGCAGGTCGAGAAGTTCGTGTTCGAGGAGGAGAACGAGCGGGTGAAGACGGCGGGCGGGCGGCCGGCGCAGGGAGAGCCGCTGCTCCTCGGCATCACCAAGGCGTCGCTCTCGACCGAGTCCTTCATCTCTGCCTCGTCGTTCCAGGAGACGACGAAGGTGCTCACCGAGGCCGCCATCAGCGGCAAGGTCGACTACCTGCGCGGCCTGAAGGAGAACGTGATCATGGGCCGGCTCATCCCCGCCGGCACGGGTCTCCCCGCGTACAAGCACCTGGACATCGAGGTCGAGACGCCGGTCGACGCAGTGGAGGAGGCCGAGGAGGCGCTGGCGGTGGGCGCGGAGGAGTAGCGCCCGGACTGCGTCACGGAGTCATGATCAGACTGAGGGTCCGGTCCCTTTTGGGGCCGGGCCCTTTCCGTTTTTCAGACCCAGTCGCATCTGAAAGCTCACTGCAAGCAGTCGCTTTCGTGGCACCCCCCCGATTGGACTTGAACAGCCTCCCGGACGACCCACCAGGCGCAAGAATGGCACTTGATCTAGCGCAAGCGGGATGGTTTGAGGAAGGGAGCAACAGACGAGCGGATCGGTCGTTTACGCCCCGCAGAAGCGCAAGCAGCCAGTGGTTTCGAACTGTTCCGGCTAAGCTTGACTTGATAAGTCCACAATTATAAGCTTACGTAACGTTACCTGACACCAGAGCATCTTTGATTCAGGACAAGCGACGAGGCACCGGATGCGGACGGCAACCACCCAGAGAGGCAGCAAGGAGTTCGAGGAACTGGCCCCGTACCTCAAGGCCGTTCGGGACTACCCACCGCTCAGCCGCGACGACGAGCACAACCTCGCCGTCCGGGCGCGCAAGGGCGAGGTGTCGGCCAAGCAGAAGCTCGTCCGGCACAACCTCGCGTTCGTCGTGGCCATCGCCCGCAAGCAGCGGCGCGGGACCGTCCGTCTGGACGACCTCATCCAGGAGGGGAACGTCGGCCTGATGCGCGCGGTCGAGAAGTTCGATCCGCACGCCGGGACCCGGTTCTCCACTTACGCGGTCTGGTGGATCCGCGCCTACATCGGCAAGTACCTCAAGGAAGCTCGGTCCACGGTGCGCCCGCAGAGCGGGACCGTGGCGCAGCCGGATCTCTCGCTCGACAGCACGATCGACGAGGAGGGTGACGCGACCCACCTCGAGCGGATCGAGGATGACGGCCCGGGCCCCGAGGACACCTACCTCCAGGGCGAGGGCGACCGCGAGGTGCGCGACGCGCTCGGGAAGGTGCGCAAGCGCATCGGCGAGCTCGGGTGGGACATCGTGCACAACCGGCTCGAGCAGGATCAGCCGCGGACGCTCGAGGAGATCGGCAAGCGCTGGGGCGTCTCGCGCGAGCGCGTGCGGCAGGTGGAGCTCAAGACCAAGCAGTTCCTCCACCGGTACCTCACGCCGGTCGAGCGCGACGCGGCCTAGGCGGCGGAGCTCCGGAGACCCGGGCCCATCCCGTTCGCGGGGTGGGCCCTTCTCGTTCGCGTGGTCCGCGCGGTGTCCGGGCGTCCGCCGGACGGCCGCGCGACGGCGGGCGGGGCCGTCCCGAACGCTCCGGACGCGCGAAATCCCCCGCAGCGATCCGGCGAGCGTCCCCGGCCCGCCGCGTGCAATGCCGCCGGGCGTGCGCAGCGTGCTCAAGGCCGCCCGGTCCGGACCGCTCCTCGACAGGCTCGAGGTGGAGG
>JAEYOU010000596.1 GCA_023411405.1 Pseudomonadota bacterium
CCGCGGGATCGACGGCCTCCGCCGGCACCGGCAGGCCGGGGATGGCCGGCACCGGCGCCATCCCGACCTCCTGGGCGAGCGGCAGGGTGACCAGCGGCTCCGGCTGGGGCTCGGGCTGCGCGTCGGCCGAAGGCAGGGGCGGCGGCTCCGTCGCGGGCTCCATCCCCCGCTCCTCCTGAGCCTGTCGAAGGACGTCCGCCCCGGAGCCGTCGGCCGCGAGCGCCGCGTCGATGCTCGGCGTGGCGGCGGGCTCGGCCCCCCGCTCCTCCGCGGCCGGCGGGACGAGGACCGGCGGCGCCTCGGCCGCGAGCTGCGCCCGGACCTCGGCCTCCTCGGCCTCCTCCTCGGTCGGGACCTCCGTCACCTCCGCCCGGTGCTCCCCCTCGGTGAGCTCGAACTCCTCCGAGAAGTCGGGATCGCCGTACACGTCGCCGACGTAGAGGAAGGCGGCCTTCTCCAGGCCGATGTCCACGAAGGCCGCCTGCATGCCCGGGAGCACCCGGACGACGCGGCCCTTGTAGATGTTCCCGACGATCCCCTTCTCGCGCTTCCGCTCGAGGTAGTACTCGTGGATCGTCCCGCTTTCGACCAGGGCGACGCGCGTCTCCGCGCCGGCCGCGTTGATCACCAGGATGCTGTTGCCCGCCATGTCGGTCCTCTCTCGCCCCGTCCAGGCACGAGGAGATCGAGGACCCAGCCCGGGCCCCATGACGCGGGCCGTGATCGCGGCCGCCCCGGTGGTGCCGGGCGTCCAAGATCGGCTGTCGAGCATGCAGCGCTCAAAGTCTCGCTCTCCTCGCGCCCGGCGGCCGCGCAGGCGCGGCACGAGCGGGGCGCGTCGTGCGTTCAGGCGTCCTGATATCGAGGCGCGCGGGGCTGGCCTTCCGTGGGTCGGCCGGGCCCGGTCCGCTCGAAGCTGACGCCCTCCTTCAAAACCTTCACTCCCGCGGGCGCGGTCCCGTCGCCGAAGATGGCCGCCAGCACCTCGGCTGGCTTGGCGCTCCCCGAGGGATCCGCCCGCAGGCTGAATGCGACGACCCCGGGGCCTTCGACCGCGAGGTGCGTCACGAGCCGCTTCAAGTCTATCTCCCTTTCCTTCCGGGCAGCGACCTTCTGATGCCGCCCGCGGGCCCGATTCTTCTGGGGCACGGCCCGGGTCACGACCGCCTGGTCCACCCCCAGGAAGGCCTCCACCCGGTCCCTGAGCTCCTCTTCACCCCACGTACCTTCCGAGGATCGCTCGGGCCCCGCGCTCGCCCCGTCGGCGAGCGAAGCCCCTGTTCTTCGTGGGAATTCGGCGCGGTAATGCACGGCGCGCTGCGACTCCGAGATGGACGGGGACCGCGGGTCGAGGAGGTCCGCCGAGAGCAGCGTGAGCCCGGGGGGGAGCTCCCGGGCCAGGCGGTCCCCCACCTGGCGTGCGTCGGCCACCCCGACGAGCTCGAGGTCCATGTGCTCGCAGAGGCTCTCGACCCCGACCGGCAGCGCCGGGCCGAACGAGACCCGCGGCTTCGGGTGGAAGCCTTGCGAGAAGGCGACCGGGAGCCCCGCCCGCCGGATCGAGCGGAGGAGCGTGTGCATGAGCTCGAGGTGCGAGAGCGCCACGAGCCGGCCCTGCTTCGCGTACCGGATGCGGACGTGGGTCCGGACCTCCGGGGCCGGCGGCCGCGGCGGCGGCGCGGGCGCGGGCTGGTAGTCCTCGGCCTCGTACGTCCGGTTCTTCACGACGTCGTAGTCGCAGGCGCCGCACACCGTGCACGGCGCGGGCACGCAGTCCTCGACCTCGGCCAGGTTCCGGGCGGCGGCGAGCTGCTTCTGGAGGTAGGCCTTGGTGACGCCGCAGTCGATCCGGTCCCACGGGAGGACCTCGTCGAGCCGGCGGCGGCGGTGCGCGAACCACTCGATGCCCACGCCGTGCACCCGCTCGCACTCGGCGAACGCGGCGATCCAGTTGTCCTGGTCGAACCACTCGCTCCAGCCGTCGAGCCGCTGGCCCATCCGGTAGGCGGCGAGCACCGCGGTCGCGACCCGCCGGTCGCCGAGCGCCAGCGCGCCCTCGATCGACGAGGGCCGCGCGTCGTGCGGCTTGAACTGGATCGCGCCGTTCCTGCCGCCGAGGACCTGGGTGATGATCCCCTGCCGGCGGAGCGTCTCCTCGGGGGAGATCATCGGCTCCCACTGGAACGGCGTGAACGGCTTCGGCACGAACGTGGAGGCGCCGAGGTGGATCGACGCCGAGCCCTGCCCCTTCGGCAGCGCCCGCCGCGCCGCCCCGAGGCACCGCTTCGCGAGCTCGGCGATGGCGCGCACGTCCTCGTCGCGCTCCTCGGGCAGCCCGATCATGAAGTAGAGCTTCAGCAGCGACCAGCCGTTCTGGAAGACCGACTCGACCGCGCGGAGGAGGTCCTCCTCGCGGTTCCCCTTGTTGATGACGGCGCGCATCCGCTCGGTGGCCGCCTCGGGCGCGAGCGTGAAGCCGGTCTTCCGGATGCGGGCGATCTTCTTGGCGAGCGCGTCGTTCATCGTCTCCGTGCGGAGCGACGGCAGGCTCATCGCGATCTTCTCGCCCTCCCAGCGGGCGAGGAAGTCGTCCAGGAGGCCGTTCAAGGGCGCGTAGTCGCCCGAGGAGAGCGAGAGGAGCCCCACCTCCTCGTAGCCGGAGGCCTGGAGCCCGACCTCGGCGAGCTCCAGCACCTGGCGGGGATCGCGCTGGCGCGTGGGCCGGGTGATCATCCCGACCTGGCAGAACCGGCAGCCGCGCGTGCAGCCGCGCTGGATCTCGATCGGCAGGCGATCGTGGATCGTCTGCATGAACGGGACGATGGGCTTCGTGTACGCGGTGGTCGGGAGCGCGTTCAGGTCGGGCATCACCCGGCGCTCGACCTTCTCGTACCCGGGGCGGAGCGGCTCGATGGCCGTGATCACCTTCGAGACCGGGTCGTAGCGCGGCGAGAAGAAGGCCGGGACGTAGACGCCGGGGATGGCCGCGAGCCGGCCGAGGAGCTCGCGCCGGCTGAGCGCCGCGCCGCCGCGCCTGAACCCGCTCGCCGCGACCGCGTCGGCGAGCTCCACCGCGACCTCCTCACCCTCGCCCACGACGAAGAGGTCGAAGAAGTCGGCCACGGGCTCCGGGTTGAACGCGCAGGGCCCGCCGCCGACCACGATGGGATCGTCCTCGGCGCGGTCGGCGGCGAGGAGCGGGATCCCGGCGAGCTCCAGCATGGCGAGCACGCTCGTGTAGGCGAGCTCGAACTGGAGGGTGATGCCGAGCACGTCGAACGCCTTCACCGGCGCGCGCGACTCGAGCGTGAAGAGCGGGAGGCCGCGGGACTTGAGCATGCCCTCCATGTCGGGCCACGGGAGGAACACGCGCTCGCAGGCGACGTCGGGCCGGTCGTTGAGGAGGTGGTAGAGGAGCCGGAACCCGAGGTTCGACATCCCGACCTCGTAGGTGTCGGGGAAGGCCAGGGCGAACCGGACCTTCACCGCCTCGAGATCCTTCTCGACGGCGCCGAACTCGCAGCCGATGTAGCGGGAGGGCTTCTGCGCGGCGAGCACCAGCTCGTCGAGCGCGGAGGCGGGGAGCGCAGGGAAGGTCGTCATCGATCGCCGGGCCGCGGGTTGGAACCGCGTTTCGCCCGCCGTATGGGGTGGCAGGACCTTCAGGTGATCCTGAAGGGAGGGCGTGAATAGCACGCCCACCGGACCAGGTCGAGGACCCGGGCTCAGTGCCGCGCGCGGAACGGCCCGAGATCCCCGACGTGGGCGTCCCAGCGGAGCGCCACGTCGTCCACCCGGGCGCCGGGCGGCCCCCTGTGCAGGAACCGGACGAGCGCCTCCACCGCGGCGCGCTCGCCCTCGACCTCCACCTCGACGGAGCCGTCGGCCTCGTTCCGCACCCAGCCGCGCACGCCGAGCCGGCGCGCCTCGTCCACGGTGCTGAACCGGAAGCCGACGCCCTGGACGCGACCGGTGACGACGGCATGGGCGCGGACGAGGTCTACTCGGTGGGCCATCAAGGCTCCCCCTCGATCAAGGCTCCCCCTCGAGCATCCGGAGAAACTCCTCCTCGCCCACCACCTTCACGCCAAGCTCCTGCGCCTTCTTGAGCTTGGAGCCGGCGTCCTCGCCGGCCACCACCAGCCCGGTCTTCTTCGAGACCGAGCCGGAGACCTTTCCGCCGCGCCGCTCGATCTCCGCCTTGGCGTCGTCGCGCGAGAGGTTCGAGAGGCCGCCCGTGAGGACCACGGTCTTCCCGGCGAACGGCCCCTGCGCCTGCACCTCCTCGGGCCGGGGGCGCAGCCCCGCCGCGAGCAGGCGCTCCACCACCGTGCGGTTCTGCGGCTCCGCGGTCCAGGCCCGGATCTCGCGGGCGGTCTCCGACCCGACGTCGCGGACCGCGCGCAGCTCCTCCTCGCTCGCGTCCATGAACCGCTCGATCGTGCCGAACGCGCGGGCGAGCGTCGCCGCCGTCGCCTCGCCCACCTGCGGGATGCCGAGGCCGTGGAGCAGGCGGCGGAGCGTCGTGTCCTTCGAGCGCTCGAGGGCCTGCACCATGTTGCTCGCCGCCTTCGTCGGAGGGGGGGGCGCTCGCCTCGCCTCCGCTCGGCTCTCCGCCCCCCCCGACCCCCCGCTCGCTCCGGCCCAGCCTCCTCCGGCTGGGCCTGCGCTCGCCTCCTCTTCCACCTCGCGCCGGCTGAAGAGCTGCTGCCAGGTCTCGAACGGCACCCCGTACAGATCGGCGAAGTCCTTCACCCCGCGTTCCACGAGCCCGGCGGCGAGCTTCTCGCCCAGCCCCTCGATGTCGAGCGCCCGGCGCGAGGCGAACTGGCGGAGCTTGCCCACGAGCTGCGCCGGGCACGCGGCGCCGGTGCAGCGGTAGACCTTCTCGCCCTCCTCGCGGACCACCTTCGCGCCGCAGACCGGGCACTCCGCCGGGAAGACGAAGGGCTCCTCGCGCCCGGTCCGCCGCTCCGGGAGCGGCTTCACCACCTCCGGGATCACCTCGCCCGCACGCCGCACCAGGATCCAGTCGCCCTGACGGACGTCCTTGCGGCGCATCTCGTCCTCGTTGTGCAGGGTCGCGTTGGAGACCATCGCGCCCGAGAGGCGGACCGGCTCGAACTCCACCACCGGCGTCAGGATCCCGGTGCGCCCGACGGAGGCCCAGATGCGCCGGATCTTCGTCGCCTCCTCCTGCGGCGGGTACTTGAACGCCGCCGCCCAGCGCGGGAACTTCGACGCCGCGCCGAGCCGGCGCCGCCAGTCCAGGTCGTCCACCTTCACGACGACGCCGTCGGTGTCGTACGGGAGCTGGAACCGCCGGTCGGCCATGAGGTCGCGGTAGGCGAGCACCTCGCCCATCCCGGCGCACCGCCCGTTCTCCTGGTTGACCGCGAAGCCCCAGCGGTCCAGATCCTCGAGCTTCTCCCAGTGGGTCTTCCAGGCCGGTGCGCGGGCCGCGCCCTGCGGGACCAGCGCCTCGTACGCGATGAACGACAGCGGCCGCCTCGCGGTGACGCGCCAGTCGAGCTGGCGGAGGGAGCCCGCCGCGGCGTTGCGCGGGTTCGCGAACGGCTCCTCGCTCGCGCGGAGGAGCTGCCGGTTCATCGCCTCGAAGTGCTCCTTGAAGAGGAGCACCTCGCCGCGCACCTCGAGCCGCGAGGGCGGGGCGCCCGCGAGCTGGTGCGGCACGCCGCGGTTCGCGCCGGTCGCGCCCACCACCTTGAGGTTGGCGGTCACGTCCTCGCCGTTCACGCCGTCGCCGCGCGTCGAGCCGGAGACGAGCCGGCCGTCCTCGTACACGAGCTCCACCGCGAGGCCGTCGAGCTTCGGCTCCGCCACCCACGTCACCAGCGCCTCCGGCGCGAGGCCGAGGAGCCGGCGCACGCGCTCGTCCAGCTCGCGCAGCTCCTCGTCGGTGGTCACGTTGCCGAGCGAGAGCATCGGCTCGCGGTGCACGACGCGTTCGAACCGCTCCGAGGGCTCCCCCGAGACGCGCTGCGTGGGCGAGTCCGAGGTGACGAGCTCCGGGTGTGCCGCCTCGAGGTCGACGAGCTCTCGCATGAGCCGGTCGTACTCGGCGTCGGAGAGGATCGGCTGATCGAGGACGTAGTAGGCGTGGTCGGCGGCGCGGAGCTGGTCGCGCAGCGCACGGGCGCGATCGGCCTCGGTGGACATGGCGAAGACGTACGCCGCGAGTCCGTACGGGGCAACGGAAAACCCGGGACGCGTTTCCGCCCGTCCCAGAGTCGTTTCCGTGGACGCCGGTCCGTGCGGCGGACCACCTCCCGAACGGAGTCGTTGGGCAACGTCGGGTGATCGCTGGAAGCGGAAGGCGGCACGCTTCGTGCTCCTGCGTCGCAGTCATGACCGCTCCGCGCCGCATCGTCGCCAACGCTACCTACCTCCTCACGCGCC
>JAEYOU010000608.1 GCA_023411405.1 Pseudomonadota bacterium
GGCCCGGCCACCGCGGCGAGGCCGTCGTCCGGTACGACCGCGAGGTCGTAGCTGCCGATCTCCACGAGGTCGCCCTCGCGCAGCCGGCGCCGCGCCGTGATCCGCTCCCCGTTGACGCGCGTGCCGGTGAGGCTCCCGAGATCCTCGACGAACGGGACGCCGTTCACGAGCAGGAACCGGGCGTGCCGCCGCGAGACGTCGCGGTCGGGCAGCCGGAAACGGTTCCCCTCCTGCGCGCGCCCGACCGTGAGCTCGGACGTGGAGAACGGCAGCACGCTGCGGGTCCCGGCCTCGTCCTCGATGACGAGCTTCATGGCCGCTCACTCGCCCGCGGACGCCGGGGGGCGCTGGCTGGCGCGGGCCAGCCGGCGCACCACCTTGTGCCCGTCACGCTCCGGCAGGACGACGAGCTGGTCCACCTCGTAGCCGGGGAGCGTGAGATCCAGGCGGTGCGGCGCGTCCACCTTCACCTGCGGGACCGTGATCGGCGTCGTCCCCACGATCCGTCCGTCGAGCCGGACCTCCGCGCCCGGCGGGACGCTCTCGATGGTGAGCCGACCCAGCGAGCTCTGGAGGGTGGCGTGGACGCGGCGCACGATCTTCCCCGGCTCGGGCTCGAGCGCCATCGTGTACTGCTTCGCGCCCTGCGCCTCGACCACGAGCTCGTGCGGCCGCGAGAGCCAGACGTCCTCGACCACGGCCGGCGTCCTGCCCACCGGGGCCCCGTCGAGCGTCACCTCCGCCCCGGGCGGCTCCGAGGTCACGACGAGCACGCCGGGGCGGATCCAGGTCTCGGCGCCGAGGTACAGCCCGGCCGCGCCGGCCACCGCCACCACCAGGCCGACGAGGATCGCGGTCGTGACGCGAACGCCGTCCCGCACCACGGTCCGCGGGCGCGCCCCCCGCCGCGACGACGGCCGCGACGGCTCGGTGGTGGGGAGCTCGGACGGCATCGGCGCGACGTGCGACTCGAACACGGGCTGCGGTCCGCCCCCGCCGAGGTCCAGCGGCTGCGGCGTCCCCGCCGGCGTCGAGAACCGCTCGTACTCGCCCTCGACCTGCCGCTCGGCGAGGTTCGCGAGCACCTTCATGATGAGCGGGTCGTGCGCCCGCGCCGTCCGCTGGCGGGAGATCTTCTCGGCGAAGACGGCCTTCATCTGCGTGCCGAGCAGATCCTGGATGGACGAGATGGCGGTCGGGAAGAGCGCGTCCACGAGCGCGTCGGCGAAGGAGCGGGCGTCGGCGAACCGCTTCTCGGGATCGTAGGCGAGGGCCTTCCCGAGGATGGCGTCGAGGTCCTTCGGCAGGCGCGGGTCGATGGCGGTGGGGGGCACCACCCGCGCCTTGCGCGCGGTGACGAGCGAGTCCACGTCGGTCGCGCGCGGGAAGGGCTTCTGCTTGGTGAGCAGCTCGTACAGGACGATGCCCGCCGCGAACAGGTCGACGCGGTGGTCCCAGCGGTGCTCGATGGAGGCCTGCTCGGGCGCCACGTACCCGAGCTTCCCCATCAGCATGCCCTCCTTGTAGTTCGAGAGCCCGGTGGCCGCGCGGGCGATCCCGAAGTCGAGCAGCTTGATCTCGCCCTCCCACGAGATGAGCGCGTTGTCCGGCGAGACGTCGCAGTGGACGATCTCGAGCGGCCGGCCCTGCCCGTCCGTCTTGCGGTGGGCGTAGTCGAGGCCGGTGAGGAGCTGGAGCACGATGAAGATCGCCTGCTCCGGCGAGAGCGGCTGCCCGGCCCGGGTGAACGTCTGCATCATCTCCTTCATGGAGACGCCGTTCACGAGCTCCATGGAGATGAAGTAGTTCCCGTCGATCCGGCCGCACTCGTAGACCTGGGCGATGTTCGAGTGCGTGAGCTGGACCGTGAGCTTCGCCTCGTTCACGAGCATCTTGATGAAGCCCTCGTCCTGCGCGCGCGCAGGGAGGATGCGCTTCACCACCAGCTCCTTCTCGAAGCCGCCGGCGCCGGGGACCCGGGCGCGGAAGATCTCCGCCATCCCGCCCACGGCGAGCCGCTGCAACAGGTAGAACTTGCCGAACAGGTGCGGCTTGAACTCGGCAGAATTGAGAGCGGTCGCCGGCTCGGGCACCTCGGGATCTTAGCCTGCCCGGACGGGGGGCTACAAGCGGGCGGCCGTTCCTCCCCCGGCTCAGGGCCCGGCCGCGCCGGCGCCCTCGAGCGCCTCGCCCAGCCGGCGCCGCAGCATCTCGCGGGCACGGTGGACGCGCACCTTGAGCGCGCTCACCCCCACGCCCGTCAGCGCCGACATCTGCTCGTAGGAGAGGCCGTCGACGTGGAACAGGACGAACGCCTCGCGGCACGCCGGCGGGAGGTGCGCGACGGCGGTCGCGAGCGCCTCCATCGACTGCCGCGCACCCACCTCGCGCTCCGGGTCTCGCGCAGTCCAGAGCTCCTCACCCGAGAGGCGGGCAGGCCGCTCGGATCGGCACCCGGCGCGGAGGAAGTCGCGGCACCCGTTGGCGGCGATGCTGTAGAGCCAGTGCTGGACCGTCCCCTCCCCGCGGAAGGTGTCGAGCCTGGAGAAGGCGCGCGCGAGCGCTTCCTGGCAGAGATCCTCGCCGAGGCGCCCGTCGTGGAGCAGGCGCGCGCAGAGCGACTTGAGCCCGCCCGCGTGGCGGCGAACCACCTCCGCGAAGGCCTCGGGGTGGCCGGCGCAGGCGCGGGCGATCGCGAACCGATCCGCGACCTCCGTCGCGTCGGCCTCGGGCGCCAGGCCCGCGGCGGTCGGCGCCTGTTCGGCGGCTGGGTTTTCGAGCGGCCGGGCCATCCACCCCCCCCTCCAGCTCGTTCGAGGAGATGAAGCCTACCGCGGCGGAGCGCGGCCGGGCGGGCCGCGGGGCCCACCTCCCCGAATGACCGCGCGCGCCAATTTCGCTCAGGGGAAAACCCCGATCCGCTCGCGGGGAAGGTGTCGCGAACTCCGAGTGCGACCGGACCCGTTCCCTCGAGCCCTCCGGCGTGCCCGGGCGATCGAGATCCGCGAGTCGTCACGCCGCGCCGCGCGGCTCGTGAACCCGGGCCGCGGGGAGGCGGCGCTGGCACGGGCCGTGCTCCCGCCCTCCGCGAGGGAGGGACACCGTGGCCGGAACCGTGAAGCGAGTGCTCGACGCCATCATCGCGGTGCGGGGCAGGAACAACGTCACGTTCATCGAGGCGACCCGCGCGAAGCTCATCCTGAAAGGCATGAACCCCGCCAAGTTCACAGAGTCCACCCCCGACGATCCGGCCGCCGTGGCCCGGGCGCGCCAGCTCGCCGCCGAGTTCGGCGTGCAGCTCCCCCAGGAGATCCCGTGAGCTCCATCCGCACTGCATTCACGATGAGTGACTCCGCCGCCGGCGCCGCGCGCGAGCTGAAGGAGCGGCTCGGCGCGCCGCCCCCGCGCCTCGTCCTCTACTTCGCCACCGCCGCCCAGGAGCCCGCCGCGCTGGCGGCGGCGATGGAGGCGGCCTTCGCGCCCGCGGTCGTCATCGGGTGCACGAGCGCGGGCGAGATCGTGAGCGGCGCCATGCTCGAGGGCGCCGTCGCCGCCATGGCCCTCGGCCCCGACGTGGTCGCCGACGTCGCGGTCGAGGTGCTCGAGGGGCTGCGGGGAGGCGGGGACCGGGTGCCCGCCGCGTTCGACGGGCTCGGCCGGAGGCTGGGCACGCCGATGCGGGGGCTCGACCCCTCGCGGCACGTCGGGCTCGTGCTCGTCGACGGTCTGTCGGGCGCCGAGGAGCGGGTCATGGACGCCGTCGGGAGCGGAACGGACGTGCTCTTCGTGGGCGGTTCGGCGGGGGACGACCTCGCCTTCCGCGCGACACACGTGTTCGCGGGCGGGAGGGCGATCCCGGACGCCGCCGTGCTCGCGGTGCTCCGCCTGGACCGCGGGTTCAGCATCCTCAAGACGCAGTCCTTCGCCACGACCGGGAAGCGGCTCGTGGCGACGCGGGTGGACGAGGCCAGCCGCACGGTCCACGCGTTCGACGGCCGGCCCGCGTCCGAGGCCTACGCCGCCGCCCTGGGCGTCTCGCCGGAGGCGCTGCCCGCCCTGTTCGCCTCTCACCCGCTCGGCCTCATGGCCGGGGACGAGCCCTTCGTGCGGAGCCCGCAGCGCGTCGTGGGCGAGGCGGTGAAGTTCTACTGCGCCATCGCCGAGGGGGCGGAGCTCGAGATCCTGCGCGCGACCGACATCGTCGAGGAGACCCGGCTGGCGCTGGAGCGCAAGCGGAAGATGCTGGGCGGGATCTCGGGCCTCGTGAACTTCAACTGCACGCTCCGCACGCAGGAGCTCCAGAAGAACGGACAGACCGCGGCCTACGGCGCGCTCTTCGCCGACGTGCCCACCGTGGGGTTCAGCACCTACGGCGAGGAGTACCTGGGCCACGTGAACCAGACGGCGACGATGCTGGTGTTGCGCTGAAGGACCCGGCATAAGCTGCGGCTCGATGACCACCGAGCTGCAGCGCAGGAACGCCCGCGCCCGGGCCAGGCTCTCCGCGGCCCTCCGGGCGGCGCTCTCCGGGCTGGGGTACGAGGAGGTCGAGACCCCGGTGCTCGTGCCGGCGCCGGGGATGGAGCCGCACCTCGACGCGTTCTGCGCGCCGTTCCGCCCGGAGGGCGGCGGGCCCGCGCGGCCGCTCTGGCTGCACACCAGCCCCGAGTACGCGATGAAGCGGCTCCTCGCGGGCGGGTTCGAGCGGATCTTCCAGCTCGCCCGCGTGTTCCGGAACGGCGAGCTCTCCCGCACCCACAACCCCGAGTTCACGATGCTCGAGCTCTACCGGGCGGGCACGGACTACCGCGGCATCATGGCGGACACCGAGCGGGCGCTGGAGGCGGCGGCCCGCGCGCTCTCGCCCGACGGGGCGCCGCGCGTGGCGCGCGGCGGGCGCGTCCTCGACCTGGCCGCGCCGTTCGAGACGCTCACGGTGGAGG
>JAEYOU010000693.1 GCA_023411405.1 Pseudomonadota bacterium
CGGAAGCGAAGCCAGGCGAGCAAGCCGGCAGGCAGCTCGCTGGCGACCAGCGACGGGCCCCCACGACCGAAAGTCATCGAACAGGAACTCGGCGAGCTACCCGGGCGATACCTTCACGGTCTCTGAGCCTGTCGAAGGGCGAGCGGAGCCGTTCCGGACGCGGGACGACCCCTCGCGTTCCCGCTAGACGTACCTCCGCACCATCCGGGCGCAGAACGCGGCGAACTCCTCCGGGTGCTTCGGTGGGCTCGTGTGATGCGGGGCGACGCCGGCGTGCTCGGGCGTGAAGCAGAACGTCACCGTCGTATCGAACGGCTCGAGCGCCTTCACCTGCCGGTCGAACCAGGCCTCCCAGCCCGGGCGGAAGCTGTCGGCCCAGGAGAGGCCGGTCCGCAGCTTCTTCACCCCGAGCTCCTTCAGCCAGCGCACACCGGCGTCGAGCCGCGGGTCCTCGAAGTGGAACCACTGGCAGATGCCCAGCTCCGGCGTGAGGGCGGAGAAGCGGCGGAGCGCGAGCTTGGGCGTCCCGTCCTCGCGCAGGAGCCCCATGTAGAAGTGCCGGTAGTACGAGGAACCCTCCGCCTCGCGGTGGCGGGTCGTGGCGGGCCAGGCGCGCGGGAGATCGAACAGGCTGTACCAGTGGATGCGCGGCGCCTTCCCGCGGAGCAGCTCCGCCGACCGGACCAGGCCGAACTCCTGCACCTCCTCGGCCCCGAAGGAGGAGGCTCCCACCTCGGAGATCCAGACGGGTTTGTCGATCGCCGAGGTGATCTCCGCGAGCCGCGACGGCCACTCGTGGAGCTGCCAGTGGTTCCAGTCGAGCGGGAAGCCGTGGACCGCGACCGCGTCCACCTCGTCGAGCCCACCTTGCCCCCGGAGCAGGGCGAGGAAGCTCGCGTCGATCGGCGACATGCCGCCGAGGACGCGGGTGAGCCCCGGGCGCTCGAGGCGGACCGCCTCGCCGGCCAGGCGCGCCAGCTGCGCGAACCGGCTCCAGCCCTGGTCGATCTGGAAGTCCCAGTGCGAGAGGTTGTTCGGCTCGTTCCAGAGCATCACGGCTTCGATCACTGCAGCCCTCCCGCCGTGCCCGTGCCCGGCTCCGCCACGCCGCACAGGTACAGCTCCGTGCCCGGGAGCCCGCGCGGCGCGAACCCCGCCGACCGCAGCATCGCCTCGACGCAGGCGCGGTTCGGGATCCACCAGTTGGTCTCGTCGTTCGCGTACGACCGCTCGACGAAGTGGAGCCTGGGCCACGAGGGGTGATCGAAGACCTCCGTCTCCTCGAACGGGTAGTCCGGCGCGACGGACGTCCACCCCTGGCTCCCGCGGATCATGCTCTGGAAGACGAGCAGCTCGCCCACCGCGTGCGCGCGGAGGAGGTCGAGGGCGAGGAGCGGGTACCGGAGGTGGTAGAGCACGCCCATGAACAGCACGACGTCGAACCTCCGGCCGAGCCTCGCCACGTCGAACACCGAGAGCTGGTGGAGCTCGAGCTCGAGCCCCTGGACGTCGGCGGCGAGGCGTGCCTGGGCGAGGTAGCGCGCGTCGGTGTCGATCCCCACCACGTGGGCGGCCCCGCGCCGCTTGAGCGCGAGGCCGAATGTCCCCGCGTTGCAGCCGACGTCGAGGACCGTCTTCCCCGTGAGGTCCTGCGGCAGCACCGGGGCGAGGAGCTGCCAGACGATCCCCGGGTAGTCCCCGAGGAAGTGGTCCGGCGCGGTGCGCACCCCCGAGAGGTCGACGTTGTGGAACCACGGCGCGAGGTCCGTCACGCGGCGGGCGATCTCCTCCCGGCTGAGCGCGCTCACGGCAGCGCCCCCTCTCCCTCCGCCGCGGCGCGCTCCCGGAGGAGCTCCAGCGCCTGGTGGTACCCGTGCAGCGTCCCGACGTCCACGTACGCCTCCCCCGCCGGCACCCCGCGCGCCCCGCCCCCGCGCGCGAGCCAGACGTTGACCAGGTTGCCCACGTACTCGTCCGTGCGCCCGCGCTCCTCGTGGAGCGCGGCCAGCTCCCGGAGGATGCCGCCCGTGAGCTTGATCCCGCCCCAGATCCAGCGCGTGGCGGGCCGCTCGGCCTTCACCTGGATCTCGCGGACCCGGCCCTCCCCGTCGGTGACCACCGCGTCGAACAGCTCGGGCCGTTGCACGGGGAAGAGCAGGAACGAGAGCCCGCCGCCGAGCGCACGGAAGCCGTCGGCAGGGAACCAGACCGTGTCGGGGAGCCCGACGAGCACCTCCTCCTCCGGACGGATGAACGGCAACGCCCGGAAGAGCGCGTCGTTGAGCCCCGCCGGTCGCGGCTGGACGACGTAGCAGACGTCGGCGCCCGCGAGGCGTCCGCCGTAGTACTCGACGATGTCGGACTTCCCGGGCGAGATGACGAAGCAGAGCCGATCGGCGCCGGCGCGCAGCATGCGCTCGACGAGGTACTCGGAGACGGCGCGCGGGCGCTCCGTGCCGGCCACGATCCGGCTCCCCACGGGGAGGAGCTCCTTCGAGAAGGCGAGCGGCTGGATGCGGCTCCCGAGGCCCGCGGCCGGGATGATCCCCCACATCAGGCCCTCCACTCGGCGTGCGACGCGGCGCGGCCGTCGCCCGCCAGCGCCGCCTGGCAGCACGCGACGAGCTCCCGGGCGCGGACCTCCGCCGTGTGCTCCGCCAGCGCGCGCGCGCGCGCCCGCCGGCCGATCCGCCGGAGCTCCGCCGCAGGCAGGTCGATCGCCGCGACGACGTCCTCGGCCCGCCGCGCCACGAGCAGCTCGTCGCCCGGCGTGAAGAACCCGTCGAGCCCGTCGAACCAGTCGCTCACCACCGGCACGCCGCACGCGGCGGCCTCGAACAGCCGGCCGGACGGGCAGTGGCCGAGCGCCTTCATCTCCGCGCGCGTCACCGAGAGCGTGAGCGGCGAGGAGCAGAAGAAGGCCGGGTGGAGCGAGGGCTCGAGGTGCCGGACGAACCGGAGGTTCTCGCGCCAGGGGAAGTCGTCCCCGTACATCGAGCCCGCGAGCACGAACCGCCGGTCGGGGCGGAGCGCCGCCGGGCGCAGGAAGAGCTCCTCGAGCGCCGCCTGGCGCGAGGGCGCGAACGTTCCGAGGTAGGAGAGATCTCCCCGGAAGGCCTCCGCCGGCGGCGCGGGCCGGTGCACCGACGGATCCACGAAGCCATGGAGCGGCGCCACGCGCTGGGCCCCGAGCCGGGACCGCAGCTCGTCGAGGGCCGCACCTCCCGTGAACGAGAGGACGACATCGAAGTCGCGCAGGCGCCGCGGCGGGAGCCAGGGCACCGGCAGGCCCGCCCGCGCCAGCTCCAGCGTCGCCCCCGTGTCGAGATCGTAGAACGCCTTCACGCGCGCGGAGGACGCGAGGAGCCAGCCCGCCGCCTCGGCCCCGTCGGGGCAGTACGAGGTCACGATCCCGGCGAACGCCCCGGACAGCGCCGCCTCCGCGCGCCGGCGCAGCTCGGCAGAGTCGCGGTAGAGCACGAGCTCCCCGCCGGGGAGCGTGCGGAGATCCCGGTGCGCCGCGTACCAGGGCTGATCGCGCTCGAAGAACGTGACGTGGTGGCCTGCGCCCGCGAGCGCGGCGATGAGCCCGCGCCAGAGCGTCGCGTGTCCGTTCCCCCAGGACGAGCTGACGGACAGCCCGAAGACGACCCAGCGCATGAGTTCTCCCCCCGGGAGGAAGGTAATGCCTCTGCTCAGGGTGAAGGGGCCTCGGGCCTCGCCTGCGGAGCATCGAGCTCCGTTCAGCCCAGCAGCCGCAAGAGCTCCTCGCGCAGCGCGGCGCGCGCGGCCTCGGGCGCGGTGGCGAGCGCCCGCTCGAGCGCGCTCGCGGCCTTGCGGCGGAACCCCTTCTCCTCGTACAGCGCGGAGAGCGCCCGCAGGGCGGCCTGGTGGTTGGGCCGCAGCTCGGCGGCGCGCTCGAGGGCGGTCATGGCGGCGAACGCGTCGCCCCGCGTCTGGAGCGTCTTGCCGAGGAGGAACTGCGCCTCGGCGGCGTACGGGTCGGCCCGCACGGCCTCGGCGAGGGACCCGGCGGCCCCGTCCACGTCGCCGCGGGCGAGCTGCTCGCGGGCCCGCTGCACGAGCGGCTCCGCCGGCGTGGGCTCGGTGGTGAGGCGGGCGGCGCTGGACTGGCGCGCCGCCTGGACCCTGCGGAAGAGGTCGTCGAGCCGGAACGGCTTCTCGATGTAGTCCTCGGCGCCGTAGTTCTCGCGCGCGTCCTGCGCGAACCGCCAGCCCCGGTAGATGGCGGTCATCATCACCACCGGGATGAGCCGCGTCCGCGAGGACGCCTTCAGCCGGCGGCACGCCTCGAACCCGTGCACCCTGGGGAGCATGGCGTCGAGCAGGATGACGTCGGGCACCAGCGCGTCCGCCTTCGCCAGCGCCTGCTCGCCGTCGGCGGCCGTCTCGACCGCGTACCCCTTGGCCTCGAGCGTCTTCTGGACGAGCTGGCGGATCTCGGGCTCGTCGTCCACGACGAGCGCCAGGGGCCGGCCGTCGGGCCGGGGCGGCAGCGGCTCGGGGTAGGCGACCTCGATGGGCACGCCCTCGTCGCCTACGTCGAGGGCGACGTCGGCGTCCACGATCTCGACGGCGTCCTCCACGTCTTCGCCGTCCGGCAGCACGAGCGCGAGGTACGGCGCCGCCGGCCCGCTCGCGCCGCGCCAGACGGCCTCGCCGCGGGCGAGCGCGTCGTACGCGTCGGCGATGGTCCGGGCGAGGGCGTGCTTCACCGCCGCGTACGGCGAGACCTCGAGGCCGGTGACGAACCGGACCTCGGAGACCACGCGCTCGTCGAGCGGCTGGGACATGCCCAGGTGGAGCCGCCCGCCCTCGAGCGAGAGCGGCATGATGACGTCGGACTCGGCCACCGGGCGCGGCACGAGGGCGATCGCCTCGAGCGACAGCGTCGAGCGGGAGAGGTCCACGCCGGGCATGTGATGGCGCTCGGCGAGGGCGCCCGCCAGCGCGCCCTCGTCGGCGCCCGCGAGGAGGAGGTACGAGAGCAGCGGGACGCCCTTCGCCTGCGCCTCGCGGGCGGCGCGATCCATGTCCGCCTGCGTGGCCGCGCCACGCCTCACGAGTAGCTCGCCGATCCGGAGCGCCAAGGCGGACCCCTTTCCGCCGCGATTCTAGCGCCGCGCAGGCGCGCGAGGGGTCCCTCGGCCGCGTGTGGATCACACGGGAGCGGTGCCCCCCACCTCTTGAGCGCTTATCCGACGGTGTCGGCGTAGGTCATCACGAGGTACATGACCGTCTCCCGGTCCGCCCGGTTCCGGTAGACGTGCGGGACGTCTGCCTCGAAGACGATCGCGTCCCCCTTGCCGAGCGGCTCCTTCCGCCCGGAGACCTCGATCTCCACCGCGCCCTCGGCGACGACGAGGTTCTCGACCGTGCCCGGGTTGTGCGCGTCGGCCCGCTCGGCGCCGCCCGGCGCGAGGCGCAGCTCGTAGAACTCGACGCGCCGCGGCTCGTCGTACGGGAAGAGCGCCCGGGAGGAGAACGAGCCGTCGTGGCTGGTGAGCAGCTTCGCGCTCTCGCTGCGGAGGACCTGGATGCCGCCGCCGCCCCGCGCGCTGATGAGCGCCGAGAACGGCACGCCGAGCGCCGAGGAGATCTTCCACAGGACGTTGATCGTCGGCGCGCTCTGGCCGAGCTCCACCTGCCCGAGCATCGCCCGCGAGACGCCGGACAGCTTCGACAGCTTCTCGAGCGAGAGCTCCCGCTGGCTGCGCAGGCGGCGGAGGTTCGCGCCGACGACCGGGGTGAGGTCCTTGCCGATCGGCGCGGCCTCGGGCGAGTCCGGGATGCGGGGCTCCGGGGGGGCGGTCGGACGCCGGCCTCGGCTGCTCTTCGTCTCGCGCGCGCTCTTCATGGTGTGTTGGTTTTCCGTTATGACAGATGCGTTGTCAACGAATGCGCTCCCCCCTGCGGAGGGCCCCTGGCGCGTCACCCTGGTGACGAACCCGGACGACTGCACCCTCGCGTGCGACATGTGCCCGTGCGGCCTCGCGCGGCGGGGCCCGGCCCGCCCGCCGCGGCGGATGGACCCCGCGCTCGCCCTGGCCGTCCTCGAGGAGCGGCGCGGCTCGGCGCTCCGGGAGGTGATCCCGTCCACGCTGGGCGAGCCGCTCCTGTGGCGCGGGCTGGACGCGCTGCTCGCGGCCTGCGCGCGGCAGGGACTGCGCGTGAACGTGACCACGAACGGGACCTTCCCCGGACGCGGCGCCGACGGCTGGGCCGAGGCGATCCTGCCGGTCGCGTCGGACGTGAAGATCTCGTGGAACGGGGCGACGGCGGCCACGGCCGAGGCGATCATGCCCGGACTGTCCTTCGAGGCGGCGGTGGACGGAGTCCGCCGGTTCGCTCGTGCGAGGGACCGCCTCGTCGAGGATCCGCTCGCCCTGAGCCTGTCGAAGGGCGAGCGGGAGCGCCCCACGATCTCGTTCCAGGTGACCGCCCAGGAGGCAAACGTCGACGAGCTCCCGGCGATCGTCCGGCTCGCGGCCCGGCTCGGCGTGGATCGGGTGAAGGTGAACCAGCTCCAGCCGTGGTTCCCGCACCTCGAGGGCCGCTCCCTGCGCCGGAGCGCGGCGGCGATCGAGCGATGGAACGCCGCCGCGCGCGGTGCGCGCGCCGCGGCCGCGGAGGAGCGGCTCCCCTCCGG
>JAEYOU010000698.1 GCA_023411405.1 Pseudomonadota bacterium
TAACAGTTCTTGTTTTGAAGAATGGAGAAAAGTTCGACAAATATACATTTGTAGGAACGAAGGAACCGGTAGAGAGGGTTATTTTTTAGAGGTGATGTTGATGGATGATTGTGTTTATTCAAAGAACGAAGTTTGTGAAATGCTTGGAATTTCAACATATACGCTTGATGCATGGTATAGCTGGGAGCGTATGGAACTGAAGAATGAAGAGGTGGAAAATTCTTATCTTCCGCATCCATTTAGAATGGAAAATACAAAAGGAAGGCCTCTTAGATGGTCATTGGCGATGGTAGATATGCTTAGAGATTATCAAGAACATATTGTCAGAGGCCGCAATGGAATCTATGGAAAATATACTAATGCATGTTGGCATAGTTAGGAGTGATTATATGGATAAGAACGTATTGTTAAAAGTAAAGGAATATTTGAAGGTAAATCGAATTGCTGACATAGATGGAGAAAAATCCAAGATGCAGCTTAGAGCGGAAGGGAAGCATTTCAGCACAGCAGAACATATGCAGGGTATGATCTATTCTCTTCTTTCAGCTCAGACCGTATGGGCAAATATCGAAAGAAACTTTGCAAATATTGATAAGCTCTTTTTTAATTATGACATTGAAAAGATTAAGAACCATGACTATAAGTACTTTGTGACGGGGCTCCAGAGATTAGGCTGTGGCAGTCGCCTTACCAACGCACAGATGAAAGCCTTACATGAGAATATAGCTACAGTCGAAAGGATTATAACTGAATATGGATCAATGGATGCATTTGTTACTTCCAAGCCACAAAGAGAGATTGTAAAGTTGATGTGTACTAATGGCTCAAAGTATAAGATTAAGCAATTCGGACCTGCGCTAACCTGGGAGTATTTGAGAAATGTTGGTGTAGATGGCGCAAAGCCTGATGTACATATGAAAAGGATTCTTGGATCGAGTCGTCTTGGGATATCTAAAAAAGAGAATGCATCTGATGACGAGGTGCTTGATACGGTAGAACAGCTTTCTAAAGATACCGGATTATGGATGGCAGAGATAGATTATTTATTCTGGCTTTATTGTGCTACGGATAAAGGAGAAATTTGCATTGCAAATCCTCGGTGTAAGAAATGCGTCATTCGAGAATACTGCAATAAAGATTGAAGTTGATAAAGTACTTCATTAACTTATAAATATAGTAGTGAAGAATATGGGTAAGTGAGATTACTAAAACATAATACAACTGAACTAACATTACACTTATAGATTTAATATAGATTTTGTTGTTAGTTATGCCTATAGAATTGGCTTATAACAACGCATTGGTAGCAGGTTCTTAGGTCCTGCTAGTAACAAAATTCTGTATTAGTCATATTTGATATATTTTATATAGCTATATCTGGCTAAATCTTGTGTAAGTCCAAATTAAGGGACATAATTTTTGATAATCAATACTTGTAACATAAACTAAGCATCCTTATGGAGGGTAGATTATGAGTAAAAGTATCTGGAAGCAGTGTAAGAAAAAGAATAGGTACAGAGACGAGCATGCAGCAAATTATTATAGAAAAATATTTGAGAAAAAACGTGGCAAACAGCTAGATTATTATTGGTGCTCATATTGCAGAGGTTTTCACTTAACTAGTGGAGTGTTTCTCTATACTGGTTATGAAATAGAAAATTTATAAGATACACATATCAAAATGTAACTATTATTTAGTATATTGTCAAATATATGATTTTGATAAGAGATGAGGTTATGAAATATATAGAATTAGGCAAAAAGCACAATGAATAGAATAATTATTAGGAGGATACAATATAATGACGTTTTCACAGAATAACTTAGATTCAGGAAGTAAAATAAAAGATTTTTTAGAAAGAAAAGGGTTTTTAATAAAAGGATATAATGCACTAGAAAGTTCACAAAACTATATTATTTTGCCTGATACTACATCATTTAACTGGAAGAAAAAAAATAGTCAGATTAGGGTGAATTGTAAAAAAGAAGCAATGAATATCATCGAGTATAATACTAAATTAAAACATATTGATAATGGAGTAGGTGATCCGACAAGAGAATATAGTTTCTTGCTCGATAATTATGCAGATTTTATCACTGTTTTAAAAGCATTAGAAAAGATTGAGATAAATTGTAAATAGTATACTAACAAATATTTATCAAGCAGTATAAATGAGATAACACTTTGGTGAAAATCAAGGTGTTATTCATTGCAAAATTTAGTAAGAACTAGTAAAAATGACCATGGAAATTGACCATAAAAACAGGTAAATTTATACAGTTTCGCGACCTCAAGTCGTTGAATAATAATTCGATACTGAGTAAGATTAGAATACTGGAATAAGTCCACTTCGTAAAGTAAAGCACTATTGGAAAGATTTAATACAATATATTAATGAATTTTGATATATTACTAAAAGTGATATGTAGTATATCATATATGGTAAAGGAGAAAAGTTATGGAATGGTTGATTCCTTCTAATCAAAAGAAATATGATCTTGACACAGCAATCAAAGAGTTACCAATATCAGCATATAATTTCTCCTTATAAAACTTGCATAATTGCATATATTCCAATAAATGCAACACCTTTTTTCCTACTTTACCACCGAAATATTTGCAAAAAAATCCATGACCTATCTCATGAAAAAATATAATCACAGAGTACATCAAATAAACATAAATATATTGCCAAAATGGCATATTCCATTCAAAATAAAAACTAGCACCCCCAAAATTACGAGGAACAATCAAATATCTACTTTCGTTCATTTCTCTTTTCTTTGAGTATTGCAATTCCAATTAAAATCGCGCCTAACCCTAAACCAATATATTCAAATATAGTAATTCATAAAATAGTTAATAAAGAATGTAAATATGAGGGAAAGAAACTATACCAGTTTTGAAAGATTTGAATCTGACTATCAATCAGGGTGAATTCATTTCTATTATGGGGCCTTCTGGGTGCGGAAAAACCACTTTGCTAAATCTTTTGTCTGGAATGGATCAGGTAAGTGGGGGAACCATAGAATTCCACCAAAAAAGAATTGATAGAAATAATGATAAACAATGGTCTG
>JAEYOU010000704.1 GCA_023411405.1 Pseudomonadota bacterium
CCCTCGGGGTGGCCGCCGGGCTGCCGACGGTCGCGATCACTTCTTCCTGAACAGCGCCTCGAGCGCGTCCCGTGGGTTCTCGTCCGCGGCGGGCCCCGGGGCCTCGCCGAAGAGGGCCCGGAGCTGATCGCGGGCGGCGCGGTTCGACCCCCGCCGCCGCGTCGCGCCGTCGCCGAGCTGGAAGAGGTCGCAGGCGTTGGAGGACTCCTTGTCGAGGTAGTGCTCGGCGTGGGGCTCGCGGCAGTCGTGGGCGGCGCCCTGCTCGTAGTGCTTGCAGTTGATGCACGCGTGCAGATCGGCGTCGCACGCGGGGCAGGTGGTACGGCGTCCTACCGGGCCGTCGATGCGCAGCGTCGCACCGCATCCGTAGCAGCTCGTGGCCATGGCCGCGCTATCATAGCCCGGCTCGTCACCCACATGCGCAAGCCCGTCCCATTCGGCCGATGGCTGCTGCTCGAGCGTGTCGCGACCGGCGGCATGGCCGAGGTGTTCCTCGCCCGGAGGGCCGGCGAGGCGGGCGGGCGCCCGTACGCCTTGAAGCGCATGCTGCGGCACCTGGCGGACGACGCCGAGCTCGTCACGATGTTCCTGGACGAGGCCCGCGTCTGGGCGCAGCTCGACCACCCCTCCATCCTCCCGGTCCGCGAGCTCGGCCGCGAGGACGGGGTCTACTACATCGCGTACGACTACCTGCCGGGCAAGGATCTCAAGGCGCTCCAGGCACGGCTGCGCCAGGCCGGCACCCGGCTCCCGGTGCCGCTCGCCGCCTGGATCGCGGCCCGCGCCGCGGACGCGCTCGATCACGCGCACCGCCGGCGCGGCGCGCGCGGCGAGGCGTTGCGGATCGTCCACAACGACGTCTCGCCCGCGAACGTGCTCCTCGGCTTCGACGGCTCGGTGCGGCTCATCGACTTCGGGATCGCGCAGGCCGAGCTCCGCCAGCACCGCGGCGCCCGCCCCCTCCGCGGCCGCTTCTCGTATCTCTCGCCCGAGGCGGCGCGCGGGGTGACCGTGGACCGGCGGGCCGACGTTTTCTCGCTCGGCGTCGTGCTGCACGAGCTGCTCACGGGGGAGAAGCTCTACGCGGCGCGCTCGGAGCTCGCGACGCTCGTGGAGATCCGGAGCGCGGAGGTGCCGCCCCCCTCGGCGCGCCGACCCGAGGTGCCGCCCGCGCTCGACGCGATCGTCCTCCGGGCGCTCGCCCGCGAGCCGGATCGGCGGTGGCGCTGGGCGAGCGAACTCCGCGACGCGCTCCGGCCGTACGCGGCCCGCGACGGCGGGACGGCCGTGGCCCGCATCCTGGCGAGCGCGTTCCCCGACGAGCTGCGGGTGGAGCAGGGGCGCAGCGCGAGCGCGGGGGCAGGCGGCTGAGCGGCCGGCGGCCGGGGGGCTACGAGGCGGGATCGGCCGCCTAGCCAAGCTCGAGGACGTCGAGGAGCTCCTCGCCGCCCGGCGCCGACTCCGCCAGGTCGGCGGAGAGCACCGCCACCGTCTCGACGTCCAGCCGGATGCGCTCCCAGTCCTCGGGCGGCACGGCCAGGAACGCGTCCACCACCGCCGGGTCGAACTGCGTCCCGCGGCAGCGGCTGATCTCGTTGCGCGCCTCCGCGAACGGGCGCGAGCGGCGGTAGGGCCGGTCGCTGGTGATCGCGTCGAGCGTGTCCACCACGTGGAAGATGCGCGCCCCGATGACGATCTCCGTGCCCTTGAGCCGCTTCGGGTAGCCGGTGCCGTCCCAGCTCTCCTGGTGCTGGAGCACGATCGTCGAGGCGGGGCGCAGGTAGTCGACGCGCTGGAGCAGGGCCCACCCGAGCTCCGGGTGTCGCCGCATCTCGCTCCACTCCTCGCTCGTGAGCGGACCTGGCTTGAGGAGCACGAGGTCGCGGACGCCGATCTTGCCGATGTCGTGGAGCAGGGCGCCGTGCTCGATCACGGTGAGCTCGGGCTCCTGGAGGCCGAGCGCCTCCGCGAGCCGGCGCGCGTAGAGCGACACGCGCCGGGAGTGCCACTGGGTCTCGGCGTCGCGGTAGTCGAGGGCGGCGATCAGCCCCTCGAGCAGCGCCTGGGTCCGCTGCTGGACCATCTCCTCGAGCCGGGTGTTCACCTCGCGCAGCTGGCCGTTCTGGCGCTGCACCTCGGCGGTGAGGCGCTCGTTCTCGCGCCGGAGCTTGGCGGAGTCCGCGGCCTGCTGGACGGTGCCGAGCAGCTCCTGCTGGTGCCAGGGCTTGGAGATGATCCGGAAGACCTCGCCGGCGTTGACGGCCTGGAGCGCGACGCGGAAGTCCTCGGCGGCGGTGCAGAGGATCCGCACCGCGGTCGGGCACCGCACGCGGGCCGCCTTGAGGAAGGCCACCCCGTCCATCGTCGGCATCATGTAGTCGGAGATGACGACCACCGGGTTCTGCGCAGCGATGGCCTCGAGCGCCTCCTCCGGCGTCTCGTAGCAGCGGGTCTCGTACCCCGCGGTCTCGAGGATGCGCGCGAGCGCCTTGAGGATGAGCTCGTCGTCGTCGACGATCAGCACCCGGTCGGCGGCCATGGGAGAAGTAGAACAGGCGCCCTCGGTCGGCGCAACTCGACGGTCCATCGGACCCTAGAGCTATGGGACGTGCGCCGGATGCGCACCTCCCCGCACGCGGGCCGCGGCCCACGCGCGGGGGAGGAGGGCTCCAGGCGTCAGGCGGCGACCCCTCAGAAGCTCTGGAGGAACTCGTCGTTCGACTCGAACTCGGAGAGCTTCTTGAGGAGCCGCTCCATCGCCTCGACGGGCTTGAGCGACGCGAGCGCCCCCCGGAGGCGGCGCACCTTCTCGATCTCCTTGGTCGAGAAGAGCTTCTCCTCCTTGCGGGTGCCGGTGGCGCCGATGTCGATCGCCGGGAAGATCCGGCGCTCGGCGAGCTGGCGCGAGAGCACCACCTCCATGTTGCCGGTGCCCTTGAACTCCTCGAAGATCACCTCGTCCATGCGCGAGCCGGTGTCGATGAGCGCCGTCGCGAGGATGGTGAGCGAGCCGCCCTCCTCGGCCTTGCGGGCCGAGCCGAACAGCCGCTTGGGCCGCTCGAGCGCGCGGCTGTCCACGCCGCCGGTGAGCGTGCGCCCGGAGGACTCGACCTCCTTGTTGTAGGCGCGCGAGAGGCGGGTGATCGAGTCGAGCAGGATCACGACGTCCTTGCCGCCCTCGACGAGCCGCTTGGCCCGCTCGAGCACCATCTCTGCCACGTGGATGTGCTCCTCCGTGGGGCGGTCGTTGGACGAGCCGATCACCTCGCCCTTGATGTTCCGTTTCATGTCGGTGACCTCCTCGGGGCGCTCGTCCACGAGGAGGACCGTGAGGTGCACGTCGGGCCGGTTGGCGGTGATCGCCTGGGCGATCCGCTGCAGCATGATCGTCTTGCCGGCCTTGGGCGGCGAGGTGATGAGGCCGCGCGCGCCGAGGCCGATGGGCGAGATGAGGTCGAGGACGCGGCCGATCATCTCGTCCGGCCGGGTCTCCATCACCAGCCGCTCGGTGGGATCGGTGGCGGTGAGGTTGTGGAAGTGGGTCCGGCGCGCCACCGCGATGGGATCGGCGCCCTCCAGCGTGTCGATGCGGGTGAGCACCCGCTTCATGTTCCGGATCGCGGCGAGGCCCTTCACCACCATGCCGGGCTGGAGGTGGTTGCGCTCGACCATCCAGCGCGGGACCTCGACGTCGAACGGCTGCGGGAGGTAGCTGCGCTTCGGGTCGCGGAGGTAGCCGTTCCCCTTGCCCTCGAACTGGAGGACGCCCTCGATCTCCTCGGTCACCTCGGGCTGGGACGCCGCCCCGGGCGCCGCCTGCGGCGCGGGCGCGCCGCCGTTCACCTGGGGTGCGGCGCCGCTCTGGCCGTTCGGCGCGAGTCCGCCCGGCCC
>JAEYOU010000035.1 GCA_023411405.1 Pseudomonadota bacterium
GAGCTCCGCCGCCACGTGCACGGCACCGTGGCTCGGCGCCGGGCGGAGGCGCGGCGGCAGGCGCCGGGCGGAGGCGCGGCGCCATGAGGGACGAGCTGCTCCATGCGCAGGCGGAGCTGGCGAAGGCGCTCGGCCGCGCGCGGGCCGGCGAGGATCGGGACCTCGCGCAGAAGGTCCGTGACACCGGCGAGCAGGTGGCCCACCTGCTCTCGGGCCTGCTCAAGCTCACGCGCGTCCACGCGCCGGAGAACCACGCCTTCGACGCGCCGGTGGCGGAGTTCGGGAAGGCGCTCGCGGCGCTCGTGGAGCTGCTCGGCACGGTGCACGTCGTGACGGTCGAGGACCAGATCTACGTGAACGACGTGCGGATCCGGAACGAGGGCAAGGCCGGGGCGCGGGACCTCGGCACGGAGCTCCGGCGGCACGACACCGGTGGGCTCTCGTTCCACGCTCCGCTCGAGGACGGCGGCGTGCGCGCCCTGGTGGGCGCCCTCGCCGCCCCGGCGCCCGAGGGCGGGAAGCGGGAGGCGCTGCTCGCGGCGCTCCGGGCCGGCGGGGTGACGGCGGTCGAGCCCGCGGGCGTCTTCCGGCTGCGCCTCGAGGAGGGCGAGGATCGGCGCACGCCCGACGAGGTCATCCGGCGGCTGCTGGGGCTCGTCGCCGAGACGTGGACGAACCTCGAGCAGGGGCGGGTGCTCAACCCGCTCCCGCTCCGGCGCGGCGTGCTCGACCTGCTGGATCTCGGGCTGGGCGCGCCCGCGTTCTGGGGCGGCTTCCCGGCCGAGGCGGCGCCGCACGCGATCCACGCGACCGAGGTGGCGATGGTCGCGCTCCTCACCGCGCGGACCGCGGGCTTCTCCACCGGCTTCGTCCAGGACCTCGGCATCGCCGCGCTCGTGCACGACACCGGGTACCTGACGCGCGGGGTGGGCGACGGCCCGGGCGCGTTCGCACGCCACCCGCTGGAGGGCGCGCGGGTGGTCCTCCGGCAGCGCGGGTTCCACGAGGCCAAGGTCCGCCGCCTCCGCGCCATCCTCGAGCACCACCGCGACTTCGCGACGCCCGGCGCGCGCCCCACGCCCGGCGGCGCGATCCTGCGGCTCGCGGAGGACTACGTGAACGTGGCCCGGCTCTACGGCGCCCGCGTCCTCCGCGCCGACGCGCTCGGCGCGATGCTCAAGGCCGCCGGCACGCTCTACCACCCCGTGCTCGCGCAGGTGCTGGTGAACGCCCTCGGGCGCCATCCGCCGGGGACGCTGCTCGAGCTCGAGGACGGGCGGTTCGCGCGCGTCGCCGCGCCGGCGCGCGCGCCCGACCTGTGGGAGCGCCCGCTCGTGCGCGGGATCGATCCGCGGACCCGGCAGCTCTCGCCGGAGATCATCGACCTCGCGAAGGGCCCGCGGATCCGCAGGGCGGTGCCCGGATAGTCCTCCCGCGCCCGTGCCCGTTCACGGGCTTGGTGCCCCCGGGGATCTCCTGCTAGACCTGCCCCGTGACCGCCCCCGCCCCCGTCCTCGCCTACCCGCTGAAGGACGGCCTCTACCTCAACGTCACGAGCGCCTGCACGCTCGCGTGCGTCTTCTGCCCGAAGATCCGCGACGACGACTTCCGCGTGGGCGGGTTCGATCTCCGGCTGCGGCGCAACCCCACGGCCGAGGAGGTCTGGGCCGCCGCCCAGGCCGCGGGGCTCGGGGGCAGGGCGGAGGTCGTGTTCACCGGGTTCGGCGAGTCGACGCGGCGCCTCGGCGTCGTGCTCGACCTCACGCGCCGCCTGAAGGCCGCCGGGGTGACGCGCGTCCGGCTCGACACGGACGGCCTCGCGAGCCTGCGCGAGGGGCGGGACGTCCCGCCGGAGCTCGCGGCCGCCGGCGTGGACGCGGTGTCGGTCTCCCTCAACGCCGCGGACGCCGAGACGTACGCGATGCTCTGCCCGAGCCGCTACGGCGCGAGCGCCTACCCCGCGGTGCAGGAGTTCATCCGCAGCGCGGTGCGGCACCTCCGCGAGGTGACCGCGAGCGCCGTCGCGGTGCCCGGGCTCTCCGAGGAGGCGTGCCGTGCGGTCGCGGTCTCGCTCGGCGCACGGTTCCGCTGGCGCCCGTACGACGCCATCGGGCGCGTGCAGTGAAGCCGCGCCCCGGCCCGGCAGGGACTAGATTTCAAAAGTCGTTTCGTGCATGGTTTGCGCTCGCGCATGCTTTGCGCAGGCGCCCCATCTCCCGATGACCAATCCAGCCGCACCAACCCGTTCAGGGGTCGAGCGAATCCTCGTCGTGGACGACGAGCAGAACGCGAGGACCGCGCTCCGCGACATCCTCGTCGACGAGGGGTACGAGGTCGCGGAGGCGGGGGACGGCGAGGAGGCGATGCGTGTGCTGCCCGGCTTCGCGCCGTCGGTGGTGCTCGCCGACGTGCGCATGCCGCGCACGGACGGGATCACGCTCCTCCGCCGGGCGCGCGAGGCCGGCTCGGACGCGGTGTTCGTGATGATGACCGCCTTCGCGAGCGTGGAGGCGGCGGTCGAGGCGATGCGCGCCGGGGCGGAGAACTACCTGGTCAAGCCGCTCGACGTGAACGCCGTCCTGGTGATCCTCGACAAGGCGCTCGAGAAGCTCCGGCTCCAGCGCGACACCGCCCACCTGCGCGAGCGCGTTCGCGAGCGGTACCGCTTCCACAACATCGTCGGCGACGCGCCGGAGCTCCAGGCGGTCTACGAGGTGGTGAAGCGCGCCGCGCCGACCCGCGCGACCGTCCTCGTCCTCGGCGAGTCCGGCACGGGCAAGGAGCTCATCGCCCAGGCGCTCCACGAGGAGTCGCCGCGCGCCGACCGGCCCTTCATCAAGGTGAACTGCGCCGCGCTCTCCGAGACCCTGCTCGAGTCGGAGCTGTTCGGGCACGAGAAGGGCGCCTTCACCGGCGCCATCGGCCGGAAGGAGGGGCGGTTCGAGCTCGCCGACGGGGGCACGCTCTTCCTCGACGAGATCGGCGACATCTCGCCGGCGCTCCAGATCAAGCTCCTCCGCGTGCTCCAGCAGAAGGAGTTCGAGCGCGTGGGCGGGACGCAGACGCTGAAGGTGGACGTCCGCCTCGTCGCGGCGACGAACCGGGACCTCGCGGCCGAGGTGAAGACGGGCCGATTTCGCGAGGACCTCTACTACCGGCTCAACGTGGTGGCGGTGACGCTGCCGCCGCTCCGGCAGCGCAAGGGCGACATCCCCGCGCTGGTCTCGCACTTCATGGAGAAGTACGGGCGGGCCTACGGCAAGGAGGTCAAGGGCCTCGCGCCGGGGACCCTCAACGCGCTCCTCAGCCACGACTGGCCCGGCAACGTCCGCGAGCTCGAGAACGTGGTCGAGCGCGCGGTGGTCCTCTCCAAGGGGAGCGATCTCACCGCGGACGATCTCCCGCCGACGCTCCGCGGCCCGCGCCCGCGGGAGCGCGCGCCGGGCGCGCTCATCCCCGGCGCCACCCTCTACGAGATCGAGCGGGAGGCCATCCTGCGCACGCTCGAGATGGTGGGCGGCTCCACCTCGCGGGCCGCAGAGATCCTCGGGATCAGCGTCCGGAAGATCCAGTACCGGCTCAAGGAGTACGCGAGCGGCGGGCGTGACCCGGCCCGCCACGAGCCCGCGAGCGCCCCCCGATCGCCGGAGTGAGCGCCGCGCGCGCGCCGCCCCCGCGACGGCGCCGCCCGGTTCTGCTAGAACGGGCGGTGTTCCGGGGGACCCACGGTGGGCAAACCACGAAGAGGCGAGAGCGGGGATTCGCCCGTCGAGCCCCAGAGCTACGAGCGGATCTCGATGCAGCTCTCCGCGCTGCTCGCCGACATGGTTCGCGCGCAGGACATCGCCGTCGACGCGTGGTCGCCCGATCTCCAGCCGGGGGGCGCCGTCGGTCGCTTCAGGCTCGTGCGCGAGCTGGGGCGGGGCGGCTTCGGCGTCGTGTACGAGGCGGCGGACGGCGACCTCGGCCGGACCGTCGCGCTCAAGGTGGTCCGGGCCGGCACGCGCATCGCGAACCGTGGGAGCCAGTGGCTCCTCCGCGAGGCCGAGGCGGTGGCCCGGCTCAACCACCCCAACATCGTCACCCTGCACGATCTCGGGCAGGCGTCGTCCGGCCCGTACCTCGTCTTCGAGCTCCTGCGCGGGCAGTCGCTCGCCGAGAAGCTGCGCGCGGGCCCGCTCCCCGTCGACGAGGTGATCGAGGTGGGCATCGCCGTCACGCGCGCGCTCGTGCACGCGCACGGCGCGGGCGTCGTCCACCGCGATCTCACGGCCGCCAACGTGCACCTCACCGAGGACGGCGGCATCAAGGTGCTCGACTTCGGCCTCGCCCACCTCTTCGGCCGGGACGGCGCCAACGACGGCGGGACGCCGGCGTACATGGCCCCGGAGCAGTGGGAGGGGGACCAGGGGGACGCGCGGACCGACCTCTTCGCGCTCGGGGTGATCCTGTTCCAGGCGCTCACCGGGCAGTTCCCGTACAAGGTCGATCGCGGCTGGAGCGAGGCGCTCGAGCCCGGCGAGACGCCGCGCGTCGCGCGCCGGGACGCTCCGCGCGCGCTGCGCCGGCTCGTGCGGTCGCTGCTCGAC
>JAEYOU010000060.1 GCA_023411405.1 Pseudomonadota bacterium
CCGCCGCGGTCCGTCGCCGAGGCCTTCCCCGCCGGCGCGCGGAGCCTCGAGGTGTGGCTGGGCGTCGCGCGCGAGCGCGAGGGGATCGCCGCCGCCGCTCCCCCCGGTCCGCCCGAGGCGCCCCGGCCGCGGTTCCACCTGGGGAGCCGACCCGTCGCCGACGTCATGCAGCCCGGCGCGGTCGTCCCCGTGGATCTCGGCAGGCCGAACGCCGTCCTCCTCCTCGGCGCCGAGTCGCGCGAGGATCACGAGGCGATCCAGATCGCCGAGATCGTCCGCACCGGCAGCGGGCAGCTCGCGCTCGCCGAGACCTTCCTCCCCCCCTTGCTGCGCATCGGCGCGACGCCGCGCCTGCCCGGGCAGCTCCGCGAGCTGGTCGCGCGCGTCGTCGCGCGCCAGCGAGAGCTCGCCGACGGCCGGCGGCAGCACGAGGCTGCGGCCGGCGAGGTCTCCGGCAGCGACGTCGCCCGGACGCTGCAGCTCGCCCTCCTCTCCGGCGCGATCCCGGGGCTCGCCCACCTCGCCGACCTTCCCGACGCACCCCCGCGGGACCTGTACCTCGCGCTCGCGTCCCTCGCCGGTCAGCTCGCCGCCTTCGCGCCCGACGCCGACGTCACGGGGATCCCGCGCTACGCGCACGACGAGCCGCGCACCACGTTCGAGCCGCTCTTCGCGCGGCTGAACGCGTACCTGAGCGGCCTCGGGGTGGAGCGGTTCACGCGCGTCCCGCTGGAGGTTCGCGGGCTGCAGCACGTGGCGCGCGCGGTGGACGACGGGATCCTGCGGGAGGCGCACCTCATCCTCGCGGTGCGCAGCGAGCTCGCGGAGACGGTGGTCGCCGAGCAGCTGCCGCGGCTTTGCAAGATCGCGGCCCAGAGCGATCTGACCGCTCTCGTGCAGGCTGCGGCGCCGGGTGCGCCGCTCCAGGTCCTACATCGTCCCCCGGCGGAGATCCCGCTCAAGGCCGGCACGGTGTACTTCCAGATCGATCGCAACCACCGGCTCTGGAACAGCGTGCTCACCGAGCGGACGGTGGCGATCCACCTGCCGCCGCCCTTCGATCCGAGCCGTACCAAGCTCGAGCTGCTGGCGGTTCCGAAGTCGACCGGCTGACACGGAGGGTCCTTGCTGGAACCGGCGGCCATTCGGTACCATCGAGGGACTTCGGGACATCCGGCGTGAACGTGGTGCGCGGCGCGCCGAAGGGCTCCGCCGAGGGAGGGGTTCGACGTGGATCGCGTCACGGAGATCACGCGCGATTGCTTCAACGCGATCGCCCAGCTGCGCGCGGCGGACGCGGCGAGCCTGCCGCCGCCGCAGCAGCTGCACGCCCGCCTGCGCCGGTTCGTGGACGACCTCCTGCGCCGGGCCGGCGAGGCCGGGCTCGGGCGCGAGGAGGCCTCGGACGTCGCCTACCCCGTCGTGGCGCTCGCCGACGAGGTGATGCAGTCGAAGGACGACGACGTCATCCGGACCTTCTGGAACGCGCAGCCGCTCCAGTTCCAGTACTTCGGCGAGAACGTCGCGGGCGAGGAGTTCTTCCACCGCCTCGAGCGCGCCCGGCGCGATCCGCGCCGGGGCGACACCCTGCGCGCCCACTACCTCGCGCTCGCGTTCGGGTTCCAGGGCCGGTACCGCGTGCGCGGCGGCGATCTCGAGCTCCTCGGGCTGCTCGAGGCCGTCGGCCGCGAGGTGCTGCGCGGCGGCGAGCACGATCGGGAGACGCTCTCGCCGCACGGCGAGGGCAAGGGGGAGCGCGCCGCGGGAAAGGCGGGCAACGCCCTCATGCTGTGGATCGCGGCCGGCCTGCTCGCCGCGTCGCTCCTGCTCTACGTGGGGCTCCGGATCTCCCTCGGCGCGAGCACCGCCGACGTCGTGGAGCGCATCTCCGCGCTGGCGAAGGGCTGACCGAACATGTTCCTCCTCGCCTTCCTCGCCGTCCTCGTCCTCGCCGCGCTCTGGACCGGCGCGCTCGTCCTCGACTGGCCGCTCTGGCCCGCGGTCTTCACCACCTTCGTCGCGGTCTTCGGCGCGGCGCTGCTCTTCGTCTGGCGGCGCGTGCGCGCGCGGCAGGCGGCGGGCGAGATCGAGAAGAGCCTCCAGTCGCAAGCCGACGCGCACGCCGCCTCGGTCCGGCCCGACCAGCAGGCCGAGATCGACGCGCTGCGGGACGAGTTCCAGAAGGCGGTCGCCGCCCTCAAGTCCTCCAAGCTCGCCCGCGGCGGGCGCGACGCGCTCGCGCTCCTCCCCTGGTACGTGATCATCGGCCCGCCGGGCGCCGGCAAGAGCACCGCGCTCCGCAACTCCGGCCTCCAGTTCCCGTACCTCTCGGCGCGCGGCGGCGGCGTGAAGGGCGTCGGCGGCACCCGCAACTGCGAGTGGTGGCTCACCAACGAGGCGGTCATCCTCGACACCGCCGGCCGCTACTCCACCGAGGACGAGGACCGCGACGAGTGGTCGTCGTTCCTGGACATGCTCCACCGCACGCGCCCGCGGAAGCCGGTGAACGGGCTCCTCGTGGCGGTGAGCGTCGGCGACCTCGGGGGCGAGAGCGAGGACGGCGTCGTCGAGCTCGCGAAGCGGCTCCGCGAGCGCATCGACGAGGTGATGGCGCGGCTGCAGGTGGTGCTGCCGACGTACCTCCTGTTCACCAAGTGCGACCTCATCCCCGGCTTCGTGGAGAGCTTCTCGGACCTCCGCAAGCAGGACCGCGGGCAGATCTGGGGCTTCACCGCCTCGGCCGGCGACCGCACGGCGCCCGGCGAGCTGTTCCGCGAGCGGTACGGCGAGCTCGTCGCCGTGCTCGAGGAGCGCGCCCTCGAGCGGATCGGCGACGAGCGCGGGCTCGCGTCCCGCGAGAAGATCTGGCAGTTCCCGCAGCAGGTCGCGGCCCTCGAGAACAACCTCGCGCTGCTGGTCGAGAACCTCTTCGTCGAGAACGTCTACCAGGACACCCCCGTCCTCCGCGGCGTGTACTTCACCAGCGGTACGCAGGAGGGGCGGACGCTCGACCGGCTGATGGGCGCCATGGCCGACGCCTTCGGCCTGCGCCCCCAGCTCGGCGCGGACGCGCCGGTGCTCGACGCGAAGAGCTACTTCCTGCGCGACGTCTTCCAGAAGGTGATCTTCCCGGATCAGCACCTCGCGGTCCGGAACGCGAAGGCGGTGCGCCGCCAGACCGTCCAGCGCTGGGGGCTCGCCGCCGCCGCGGCGGCCGCGGCGCTGCTCCTCTTCGCGCTGCCGCTCCAGGCCTACCTCCGCAACCGGAGCCTCGTCCGGTCCACGGGGGCGCTCGTCACCCAGGCCGTGAACGCGCTCGGCGACGCGAAGGGCCTGCAGCTCGGGACGCTCGACCCGCTCCGGGAGCGGCTCGATCAGCTCCGCGCGTGGGAGGCGGACGGGGCGCCGTTCTCGATGCGCTTCGGGATGTACCAGGGGGACGCGCTCCTCCCCGGCGCCCGGGCCCTCTACGCCGCCGCCGCCCGCCGGCTCGTGATCGAGCCGGTCTACGGCCTGGAGGCGGAGGAGCTCGAGGCGTTCGTCCGGGAGTACGAGCGGAGCGAGGCCCTGCCGGCCGAGACGGCCTACGCCGCGGCGTACGACCGGCTGAAGCTCGATCTCCTCCTCTCCGGCCCGAAGGCGCCGGGCGAGCCGGTGGCCTCCGCGGCCGACCAGGCCTGGGCGGTGGAGCGGATCGCCGGCCGGTGGACGGAGGGCGCGACGGCGCGCGAGGCGGCGGCGGCCAGGAAGGTCACCGCCAACGCCGAGCTCTTCCTGGAGATCCTCGCCGAGGAGCCGGCGCTCGGGCTCGTCCGCTACGACGATCTCGTGCGGCGCGTCCGCGGCGTGCTGAACCGCGTGCCGTACACCTCCCTGGCGGTGCAGCGGCTGGTGCAGGCGGTGGAGCCGAAGGGGATCGGCGTCACGCTCCCGACGCTGCTCGGGGAGCCGATCGCGACGCTCCGGGGCGACGCGAAGGTCCGGGGCGCGTTCACCCGGGACGGCTACGACGACGTCGTGAAGGCGCTCCTCGACGACCCCGCGAGCCTGCTCGAGCCGTGGGTGCTGGCACGCGACGGGCGGGACGCGGACGAGCGCCTCGCCGAGGCGACCCAGCGGCTCCGCACCCGGTACTTCGAGCTGTACATCGACGAGTGGAAGCGGTTCCTCGAGCTGACCGCGGTGGATCCGGCGGCGGCCGGCGGCCCGCTGGCGGCGCTCCAGGAACTCACGCGGGGCGAGCCGCCGCCGCTGCAGCGGCTCCTGCGCGGGGTGTCCTACCACACGCGGATCGGCGGCGCCGCCAACGCCGTGAGCGGCGCGCGCCGGGGCGTGCTCGACCGGCTCTCGAAGCGGATGGGGGCGGGCGGCGGGGTGGTG
>JAEYOU010000196.1 GCA_023411405.1 Pseudomonadota bacterium
CGTGGGCTCAGATGTGTATAAGAGACAGGCGGTGGCGGACGGCGCGGACGTCATCGTCGTCGGGCGGCCACTGCGGGAGAGCGGGGATCCGGTCGCGGCGGCGCAGCGGATCGCGGCGGAGCTGCCCGCGTAGCGCCGCCGGCCACGCCATCCTGCCTCGTGCGTGTTGACGGCGCCGGCTGCGCCTGCAACCCTGGGTCGCATGCCGGCATCCCCTCCCTCCACACTCCCGCCCTGGGAGCAGGTCGTCCGGGTCGGGCGCGCGCAGCGCGCGCTGATCTGGGTCTTCTTCGCCGGCCTGCTCGTGCTCCTCCTGCCGATCGGCGCCGGAGCGCTCGCCGGCGCCGGCGCGACCGATGGGCTCGGCGAGGCGGGCGCGTTGTCGTTCGTCGCCCTGGCCGTGGGGCTCCGGATCGCGATGGCGATCTGCGTCTACCGCGTCGCCGCCGCGCTCGGTTCGAAGGTGGCCATCCTCTGGGCGCTGGGCGGCTTCCTGCCGAACCTCATCGGACTCCTCGTCCTGCTCGTGGTCAACCGGCGGGCGACGAGGTTCCTCCGCGGCGCGGGGTTGAAGCCGGGGTTCATGGGCGTGAAGGTCCCTCCCGAGCCGCCTCCGGGGTACCTCGACGGCCTGGGCGGCGTGTTCTCGTGAGCCGCGCGCACCGCCTCGATCGCCGCAGCGGCGTGGCGATCGCGCCCACGCCGACCGCGGCTCACGCCGAGGCGCGGACCACGAGCGTCGGCGGAAGCAGGACCCGCTCCGGCCGGGAGAGGATCTCGGCCGTCCTCTGCGCGGCGAGCCGGAGCGCCTCTTGCGCCATCCCCTCGATCGGCTGACGGATGGTGGTGAGGGGCGGCTCGCAGATGCTCGCCTGCGGGTTGTCGTCGTAGCCCAGGATCGCGAGCTGCTCCGGGACCTTGATCCGCCGCTCGCGCGCGACCGCCAGCATCCCGGCCGCGCAGACGTCCCCGGCGGCGCAGAAGATCGCGTCGATGCTCCGCGCCTCGTCGAGGAGCTGCGTCATGATGTGCGCGCCTTCCTTGCGCGCGTAGAACGGCGCCTCGAAGACGTTCTCCGCCGCGACCCGGATGCCGTGCTCCGCGAGCGCCTTCTCCGCGCCCCGGAGCCGCTGCTGCGAGACGTAGGTCGCGTCGGCGTGGAGCTTGCCCGCGACGATCGCGACCGATCTCCGGCCCGCGCGCGCCAGGTGCTCGCCGGCGAGCCGGCCGCCCGCCAGGTTGTCCGTGGCGACCGTCGAGGCGCCCTCCGCCTCCTCGTCGATGAGGACCACGGGCACCCCGGCCGCGCGATAGGCCGAGACCGTGGTCGGGTCGGGGCGGAAGCAGACCCCCACGAGCGCGATGGGCCTCGGCTCCTGAGCGAGCAGGCCGAGCAGCCGGCCGCGCGACAGGTCCGTCTCGTGCTGATGGATCGTCGAGCACTCGACGATGGTCTGGCCCGGCTGGAGGATCCTCCGGAGCTGGGCGTACATCGTGCCGGCGAACCCGGTCGCCAGGTTCACCGAGGCGACGGCGATGCGGACCTGCATGCGTGGCACCTCCCCTGCTGCGCGTGCACCGCCGCGGGGCGGCTCTCGGTCGCTCGAGTCTAACGTGGCGCGCCGCCGCCGTCAGCGCCCCGCCCGCCGGAGGAGCACGTAGATCGCCCCCGCGCCGCCGTCCGCCGGGCGGGCGGTCGCGAACGCGAGCACGTGCCGCCCGAAGCGGTTGGTGGCGAGCCAGACGCGCAGCGCCTCCTTGAGCACCGGGAGCTGATCCTTCGAGTGCATGCCGCGGCCGTGCACGAGGAGCACGCAGCGCTTCCCTGCCTGGCGCGCGCGGCGGAGGAAGTCGTCCACCGCCCCCTTCGCCTCCTCGCGCGTCATGCCGTGCAGGTCGAGGTGGCCCTGCACCGCGAACTCGCCACGCCGGAGCTTCGCCACGACGTTCTGGTCGAGCCCGGAGACGCGGCCCTCGATGAACTCGTCGGAGTCCGCGACGTCGAAGGGGGCGTCGCCCGAGATGAGCGCGCGCAGGGCGTCGATCGCCTCGAGGTCGGGGTGCCAGACGGCGCCCGCCGCGGCCGGCGGCGGGGGAGGGGGGACGGTGCCGCCGCGGGGATCGACCGGGTGCACGCCGCGCGTCGCCTCCGCCCAGAGCTCGAGGTCGGTCCGCGCCCGCGGCGCCGGGGGGGCGACCGGCGGGGGCGGCGGCGCAGCCTTCTCCTTCCGGGCCGCGTCCGCCGCGCGCTCCTGCGCCTCCTTGAGCCCCTTCAGCTTTCCGAAGGCGTCGTTGAACGGTCGATGCTTCCCGGCCACCTCCCGACTATAAGCTCGAGGAGCGTGGACATCGAGATCGAGTGCCCGTACTGCGGCGAGTGGGTGACGATCTTCGTCGATCCTGCGGGCGGCCACACGCAGACCTACGTCGAGGACTGCCCCGTCTGCTGCCGGCCGTGGACGGTCCACGCCGTCGAGGAGGAGCCCGGCGGGTTCGCGGTCGCCCTGGCCCGGGACGACGAGTAGGCGAGCGGCGGCGCGGCGCGCCGCCTCACCCGCAGCGAAGGGCCGCGCCCGGAGTGGGGAGTCCATCCGGTTCCGTAGGTTCAGTCTTGACTGAACGTGCCGCGCGGGGAACTGTGGCGAGCGTGACGCGAGCGGCGGAGCCCGAGCTGCGCGAGTGGGTGGAGCGGCTCTCCATGGTCCTGGAGCGCGACGGCCTCCCGCGCATGGCCGGCCGGATCTACGGCTGGCTGCTCGTGTGCGAGCCGCCCGAGCAGAGCATGGAGGAGCTCGCCGCGGGGGTGCAGGGGTCCAAGGCCTCGATGAGCACGATGACGCGGCTGCTGGTCCAGGCGGACCTGATCGAGAAGGTCCGCCGGCCCGGCGCGCGGCGCGACGTCTTCCGGGTCCGCGTCGGGCAGTGGCGGCGGCTCTGGGAGTCGCGCATGCAGCTCCTCCAGGAGACGGTCGTGCTGACGGGGCGCGGGCTCGCGCTCCTCGCGCGCCGCCCGCCCGCGTCGCGGGGCCGCCTCGAGGAGCTGCACCACCAGTACCGGTTCATGGAGGAGCACCTGCCGGCGCTCCTCGCCCGGTTCGACCGGGAGCACGCCGCGGCGC